>NZ_QRLE01000021.1:0-40756 GCF_003473055.1 Collinsella sp. AM13-34
GAAGGGCCGCGTAGCGGTCCAAGAAATCGTCCGCAGTCCCATCCTACCAAAATAAACCTGTCCCTTTTTGGCAGGTTTACAAGAAAGCGGGGATGAGATGGCGACGGTGTACGGTTATGCGCGGGTGAGTTCGCGCGATCAGAATCTTAATCGGCAGTTGGATGCGCTGGGCGCCTATGGCGTGGGCTCGGCGAATATTTATGCCGACCATGCGAGCGGCAAGGACTTCGATCGCCCGCGGTATCGCGATCTGCTGCACGTCCTGGGAGACGGGGACGTGCTGGTGGTGCTTTCTATCGACCGACTTGGTCGTAATTACTCCGAGATTCTTGAGGAATGGCGACGCATTACCAAGGAGCTCGGGGTTGCCATTGTGGTGTTGGACATGCCATTGCTTGACACGCGCGCCAGGGCCAGCGGCGCGCCGGATGTGACCAACACCCTGATTGCCGATATTGTGCTGCAACTGCTGAGCTACGTGGCGCAGGTGGAGCGCGAGAATATCCATCGGCGCCAAGCGGAGGGAATTGCAGCGGCGCGGGCGCGAGGGGTCCGTTTCGGTCGACCTCGCAAGCCGTGCCCTCCTCAGTTTGATCTGGTACGCGATAGCTATGAGGCGGGCAATATTACCCGCAGCCAGGCAGCAAAGTGCCTGGGCGTGTGCGTGGGGACGTTCGATCGCTGGATGCGCGAGGCGGGGTAGGGGTTTGCGGCACGTCCGATTGGCGCCCATGCGAGGCGCTAGCCGGTAACAAACCCGTTTCTGATAATGCGACCTTGTTGAATTATTTTGTGTCGCGCGTATTTCCGAGCGGTCGGATTTGAGGGGCGAGCGGTAGAACGCTCGCCCTTTGTGCGCCACGATGCGGCACAATGTACCGTAAAAGCTGTTTATATCCGGTACGAATCGTTCGTTGGTCTTTAATTCTTCTCAACGGAGGTGTTTGAGATGGCAAACGGATTGCTTTTGCGGCTTCGCGAGCGTGAGCTCAGCGCGAGTCCGGCGGAACGCAATGTCATCGCATACGTGAGCGCTCATCCGCATGAGGTGATCGGGCTGTCCGTCCGCAGTCTTGCTGATGCCACGTTCTCCTCGCCCTCGAGCATTTTGCGTTTTTGCAAGCGCTTGGGTTTTGCGGGCTACAAGGAGTTCCAGCGCGAACTGATTGCCGAACTGGCGCTCTTGGGTGACAAGAAAGACGTTGCCCTCGAGGACATCTCCATGGATGACAGCGTCGAACGTATCGTGGGGAAGGTGATGAAAAGCAACGTGCGCACGATCGAGGCGACGGCGCGAACCCTCGATTACACCGTCTTGGAGCGATGCGCGGCCCATCTTAAGCGGGCACGCGCGGTCAATCTGTTCGGTATCGGTGCCTCTCGTTTGGTCGCGCACGATCTGGCGCAAAAGCTCATGCGTGTCGACAAAGAGTGCCATCTGTACGACGACTGGCATGATCAGCTCCTGTGTGCCAAGAACATGCACGAAGGCGATATCGGCATTGCCTTTAGCTACTCGGGCTTGACGCAAGAGGTGCTGGACTGCACCGCCGAGGCTCAACGTCACAACTGTCCTGTTGTGGCCGTTACCAAAGTAGATGGATCATCCAAGCTTGCCACCATGGCCGATGCCGTGCTCGGCGTTGCTGCAAGCGAGCCCTTGGTCCGCAGCGGTGCCATGGCCTCGCGTATGGCCCAGCTTATGGTTGTCGATGCCCTGTACGCTGCTTACGTTGCCAGCGACTACGAGCGGGCGACGCATGTCATTAAGCAAAACTACATCGAGAAACAGGAAAGATGAGGTGAATGAAATGCTCGATTTAACAAAATTCACGACCGAACAGCGTAATCAAAGGTCAATGGACCTCGATACGATGACATCGCTGCAAATCGTCACGACGATGAATGATGAGGATCTTCGTGCCGTCCAGTCGGTCACGAAAGTGTTGCCCCAGGTTGCCACAGCAATCGACTGGGCTGCTGAGGCACTCGAGCGCGGCGGGCGCGTCTTTTACATGGGCGCAGGCACCAGCGGTCGTCTGGGCGTACTCGACGCTTCGGAGTGTCCGCCCACGTTTGGCGTGTCACCCGATCTGATCGTCGGGCTCATTGCCGGAGGCGAGACGGCGTTTATCAAGGCCGTCGAAGGCGCCGAAGACAGCGAGGAGCTTGGCGTGAGCGACCTGCGGGAGCGTGGACTCTCGGATAAGGATCTTGTCGTTGGCCTGGCGGCAAGCGGTCGTACTCCCTATGTGGTGGGCGGCCTTGTGTACGCCAAAGCAACTGGGTGCAAGACCATCGCAATTGCCTGTAACCAAGGGTCGAAGATCGGGGAGAGCGCGGATCTTGCCATTGAGCCCGTGCCCGGTCCCGAGGTGCTGACCGGCTCAACGAGGCTCAAAGCGGGAACGGTCCAAAAGCTCATTCTCAATATGATTTCGACCGGTGCCATGGTCAAGATTGGCAAGGTGTACCAAAACCTGATGGTCGATGTACAGCAGACGAACGAGAAGTTGGTGGTGCGCGGCCAGAACATCGTGATGGAGGCGACCGGCTGCACGCGCGAGCGCGCTGTTCAGGCGCTTGCAGATGCCGGCGGCCACGTAAAAACCGCTATTGTCTCGGTGCTGCTGGACTGCGATGCCGAGCAGGCTGCGGTAGCTCTTGAGCGGGCGCGCGGCCATGTCCGTGCTGCGGTGAGGGGCCATGAGAAGAGCAATGCCGATGCCCAATAGGTGCACGGCGTGAGTAGATATGACATCAAGAAGAGATACCCAATACAAGGAGGAGTTATGACGAACAAAGAGCTGGCTCAAAAGCTGCTGGATCTTTTGGGCGGTAAAGACAACGTGCTCGCAAACGCGGCGTGCATGACGCGCCTGCGCGTGACCGTCAAAGACACGAGCAACGTTGACACGGAGGGTATTAAGGCACTCGACGGCGTGATGGGCCTGGTCGAGGACGACACGATGCAGATCGTGCTGGGTCCGGGCAAGGTGAATAAGGTGCTCGAGGAATTCTCCAAGCTCACCGGCCTTGCGAAAGGCGTTGCTGACGAGAGCGTAGTTGACGCTGCGGCCACAAACAAGGCCGCGCAGAAGGCCAAGTACGAGTCCAAACCGGTTCAGGCCTTCCTTAAGAAGATTTCCAACGTCTTCGTCGCCCTGCTTCCCGGCATCATTGCGGCTGGCCTCATTAACGGTATCTGCAACGTCATCAATGTCTCGACGGCGGGTGCGCTTGCGGGCGAGTGGTGGTATCAGGGCATTCGCTCCATGGGTTGGGCCCTCTTCGCCTATCTGCCCATTTTGGTGGGCTATAACGCAGCGCGCGAGTTTGGTGGCTCCGCTGCACTGGGCGGTATCGCCGGCATGATGTGCATCGCCAACAGCGCCATGCCCCTGCTTGCGCCTGGCGCTGCTGATCCTGCCACTGCCATTCTGCTGCCGCTCACCAATGCGCAGTACAACCCCGCAGCGGGCGGTATGATCGCGGCTCTCATCGCTGGTGCGTTTTTCGCCTGGATGGAGCGTCAGATTCGCAAGGTCATGCCCAACGCGCTCGATACGTTCCTGTCCCCGCTGCTGGTGCTCATCATCGGCGCCTTTGCTCTGATGCTTGTCATCCAGCCGGTTGGCGCTTGGCTGACGGCCGCGATCTTTAGCGTCCTCACCTTTATCTTCGAGAAGCTGGGCGTCCTGGGCGGCTATATCCTGTCGGCAGGCTTCTTGCCGCTGGTGTCCGTCGGCCTGCATCAGGCGCTCACGCCGATCCACGCTATGCTCAACGATCCCGACGGCGCTACCAAGGGCATCAATTACCTGCTGCCCATCCTTATGATGGCTGGCGGCGGCCAGGTCGGTGCCGGTTTGGCGCTGTACTTTAAGACCAAGAACGCCAAGCTCAAGAAGTATGTCGCCGAGTCCATCCCCGTTGGCATCCTGGGCGTGGGCGAGCCTCTGATGTATGCCGTTACGCTGCCGCTCGTTCGTCCGTTTGTGACGGCCTGCCTGGGTGCCGGATTTGGCGGCGCGCTTGCAGCGCTGCTTCACATCGGCACGGTTTCCCAGGGTGTTTCCGGTCTGTTTGGCCTGTTGATCGTCGTTCCTGGTCAGCAGCTCGGCTACGTTGCCGCTATGCTGCTTGCCTATGTCGCCGGCTTTGTCCTGACGTGGTTCTTTGGCGTGGACGAGCAGAAGATCAACGAGTTTTTTGGCGAGTAGCCTGATACTGCGCGCTATGTCATTCGAACGTCTTGACGTGCCGCAGATCTCTTGATGCTATGGTTGTGCCGGCGGGGCTAACTGCTCCGCCGGCCTTTTTTAAAGGAGCGTTGAAGCGTGAAAACGGGTATTTCGATTTATCTTTCCAGCCCTCTGCAGGATATTGAGCGGACAATTGAGCGTGGTGCCGCGGCGGGTGCGCGCTATGCGTTTACCTCGCTGCATATTCCCGAGGATGGGGGAGCGGCGTATGCCGATAAGGTTCGCCAGGCGCTGTCGCTGCTTTCCGCTCGCGGTATTGCGCTCATTGCCGATGTGGGGCCGCGAACGTGCGATTTGCTCGGGCTTGAGCGCATCGAGGACTTGCGCGATTTGGGACTGGAATACCTTCGTTTGGACTATGGCTTTAGTGCCCAGCGGGTCGCGGAGCTGTCCGGTGTATTTCGCATTGTGGTCAATGCATCGACAGTGAGTTCTGATGAAATCGCATCGTGGCGAGAAGCCGGTGCCGATGTGACTCGTTTTGCCGCCTGCCACAATTTTTATCCCAAGCCTTATACCGGTTTAGCTCTTGAAGATGTTGCTCGGACGAATCTTCGTCTTGCGGCGCTCGGCTTCGAAATCATGGCTTTTGTGCCGGGCGATGCCAACGTTCGCGGGCCGGTGTTCGAGGGACTGCCGACGGTTGAGGCGCAGCGCGGTCGCGCGTCAAAGGTTGCCCTCAACATGCTTGAGCTCGCACATGGCGCCGATTGCGACATTGTTTTGGTCGGCGACCCCGATCTTTCCGATGCGGGTTGGGCACAGTTTGCTCAAGTTTCTGCCGGATACGTGGATTTGCAATGCGAGCTTGAGTCCGGCTATGCCTATGTACGTGGGCAGATTCATCATGACCGGCCCGATTCGAGCACCCTCATCTTTAGGTCTCAGGAGTCGCGCACGACGCTTAAGCCAGATTCCGTGCCGGCGGATACCGGTGCCGGCCGGCCGCGAAAGGCGGGGTCGATCGCTGTGAGCAATAGCGGCTATGGGCGCTACGAAGGCGAGCTTGAGATTTCGCGGGTCGATCTTCCCGGCGACGAGCGCATGAACGTTGCGGGCCATATCACGTCCGAGGCAATGGAGCTGCTGCCGTTCATCAAACGCGGATTTGGGGTACGGTTCGTTTAGCGTGTGGCCCGTGGGCTACAATTGCCCCATCATGCGAAGGCGCCTCGTATGGTGTGTACCTGCGTTGGCCGATCTATATTCGGAGGATTCCCATGACCGTACTGTTTGTTGAATATCCCAAGTGCTCGACCTGTAAAAAGGCCAAGGCATGGCTGGATGAACATGGGGTTGAGTATATCGACCGCGATATCGTTACGGACAATCCCGCGGCCGATGAACTTGCGACTTGGATTGCTCGTTCGGGGCTGCCGGTGCGACGCTTCTTTAACTCGTCGGGCATGAAATATCGAGAGCTGGGCCTGAAGGCGCGCCTGGATGCGGGTATGACGGACCAGGAATGCTATGAGCTGCTGGCGACTGACGGCATGCTGGTTAAGCGCCCGCTGCTGGTGGGCGACGACTTTGCGATCCCCGGCTTTAGGGAAGCGGCCTGGGCCGAGGCGTTGCTGTAGCGGCTGCGGAAAGTGCGACCCGTTTTGAGCTTCGATTACGGGATACGGTTTCCGGTTGAGGGCTCGATGGGAAAGTGGGGACCAGTTTGAGCTTGAAATCTGGGACGCACTTTCCGCCGGCAGGCTTGCCCCAGTCAGTCCTCCAACTGCGCCCATTCGTGCGGATCGTAGACCTTTACGTGCTTGTTGGGCTTGCCGCTCCAGTACTCCTCGTCCATAAAGGGCAGATATGCCTGAACGCCGGGGCAGATAAAGGGGATCCGCTGCTGTTGCAGTCGCTCGCGCTGGCGCTGCTCCAGGTGCGCCTCGGATATGACGGTCGGCATACCGGACAGCTCGACGAGGCTTGCCTGGATTCGCTTAAGGTCGGGGAGTCCCGCGTGCCATGACATCCGCATGATCAAAAAGGATGCACGGCGGTATTTTGCCTGCATCACCGTGATGGCGGGGCGCAGAGTGGGATGGATTTTGTCCCGTTCGGGCCAAAGGTCAGCAGTGATCTCGAGGCCCAGGGTCTCCCATAGGTAATCAAGCTCTTCGTCCATGGCGCCTCGATATCCGTGCAATGATGACGGTTCGATTGTGCCATCAGCCGTGAGTGCTGCATTGTTGTAATCTACCAGCGGTAGATGCGGGATGTTTTACGGGCTTTGGCGCCGTACGTGTCGCTGGCGCTTCACAGGTCCTTCACGTGTTGGCCGTATTTGACTGAATTTCAAAAAAGTCAAAATTGGGGCTTGCGTCACGGTCGGACTTCCCGTATATTTCTTTCTTGCGCAAAGGCACAGCCGAGCGCAGCGATGCAGTCATTGGGATGTCGTCTAATGGCAGGACAGCGGATTCTGGTTCCGTCAATGGGGGTTCGACTCCCTCCATCCCAGCCATTGCATTTGCTACATATGGCCCGTTCGTCTAGCGGTTTAGGACGCCGCCCTCTCAAGGCGGAGATCACCAGTTCGAATCTGGTACGGGCTACCAAAATTGAACGCCCGGGCCTCGTAAGAGACCCGGGTTTTGTGTATTGACCGATATTTAAGGCGCGCGTTGAGTCTGCCGCCCGGACCGAGGAGTTGTCATGGACCTGCCTATCAGCTTGGAAGACATCACGTATGCCGAGAACTATCTGGCGCAGGGCGACCTGGCTACGGCGACGCCGCTGCTTGAGCGTCTGGTGGAGCTCGCCGAGGAGTATATCGACGCTGAGTGCAAGACGGAGGAGAAGCGCCAGTACTTTAGCTTCGACAGCAAGTTTGAGCGCCTGGCCTATCGCCGTGTGGAGAAGGATCCGCGCGAGCTGGTGCAGGTCGAGGTTCCCTTTGACCGCCTGTACTCCGACATGGCGTTTGCCTACATTCGCCAGCAGGATTATGTGAGTGCTCGGAATGCCCTGATGCAGGCCGTGCGTTGGGATCCCATGAACTGCAACTATCGCTTGGACTTGGCCGAGCTGTTCCGCGCGCTTGAGGACAAGCAGGAGTGGGCATCGCTCTCGTTCTCGGTGCTGGAGCGCGCGAGCGACGGTAAGTGCGCCGCACGCGCCTACACCAACTTGGGTCAGTACTTCTTGGAGCCCGAGACCGAGAACATTTCGGCTGCCGTGGGCTGCGCGCGTCTGGCGCTGCGCCTGGCGCCCAATGATGCGCATACGACGCGCCTGCTCAACAAGATCCATACCACCTATCCGGATGCCGCGGACGAGAGTGACGACCATGTGATGGGTGAGCTCGCCCTGCAGGGCGTGCCGACCTCGCCTTCGGCCGAGATCGCCATCTGCCTGATCATGTGCGCGACCGATGCTGCAAGCGACGGCGACAAGCAGGAGGCTACGCGTCTGACGGTCCGTGCCCGCGACCTGGTGGGCGAGGAGGCATGCGCGGCGATTATCAAGCTGGTGCGCGAGAGCGATGCCGAGCTTAATGCCGAGCGCAGGGCAAAGCGCGAGGCTGCGGGCTCAAACGCCGATGGCGCCAAGGAGGCCGGCGATGCCCAGTAAGCGCGAGCGCAAGCTCATTTCCAAGAATCGCTCGGCACATCGCGAGTACTTTATCGATGAGACGTTTGAGTGTGGTATTGAGCTGAGCGGTACCGAGGTCAAGTCGATTCGCGAGCGCGCGTGCCAGATTACCGATACCTTCGCACTGATTCGTGGTGGGGAGTGCTGGCTCGTCGGCCTGCATATCCACCCTTATAGCCATGGTGGCGTGTGGAATCGCGATCCCGACCGTCGGCGCCGTCTGCTGCTGCACCGCAAGGAGATCGACTTTCTTGACGGCAAACTTCGCAACCGTGGTTATGCGCTGGTTCCGTTGGAGCTCTACTTTAATACCGACGGTCGCGTAAAACTGCTGCTGGGCCTGGGTCGCGGCAAGAAGCTCTACGACAAGCGCGAGGACATGGCCAAGCGTGATGTCCAACGCGAGATCGACCGCGCCCTCAAGGAACGCAACCGCTGACCGTCCTTCATAAGTTGCGGTGGAATACGGACTGGTTTGCCTGTTTGAGGGGGCTATTCAGTCCCTATTTCACCGCAACTGCGGGTGTCTCATCTTTCTTACTGTTCTGACACATATGTTTCAAAGGCAGCGTCCGTTATGGGCGCTGCCTTTTTTGTGGGTACATACATCCATGAGGTTCCAACCCGGGTTAGGGGAGTGATTGTTATGGACAAAACTGCGTTCTTTACCATGCCGAGCGGTCTGTACGTGGTGAGCGCCGCGGCAGACGGGCTGCGCGCCGGCTGCGTCATCAACACTGCGGTGCAGGTGACGTCCATGCCGCCGCGCATTTCGGTTGCCGTGAACAAGGACAACGTCACCTCGGGCGTCATCGTATCGGCCAAAGCGTTCGCGCTGACCGTGATCGATCAGACCGCCGACATGCTCTACATCGGTAACTTTGGGTTCCGCACCAGCAGCGATTACGACAAGTTTGCCAAATACGAGACCCACGAGACGGCTCTGGGCATGCCCTATGTTCCCGAGCACGCGGCGGCCCTGTTTAGCTGCCGTCTGATCGACACTGTTGACGTGGGCACGCACCTGCTCTTTATCGGCGAGGTCGAGGATGCCGAGCGCTTGAGCAACGAGGCGCCGCTCACCTACGATTACTACCATAAGGTCCTGAAGGGCAAGACGCCTCCGAAGGCGTCCTCGTATCAAGGCTAGAAATGTTTTAAAAATACTTGCATTATATTATTGAGAATCTATACTGATAAATGAAGTACATCACCAGTCACGTTCGAGAGGAGAACATCATGGCTGAGGAGAAGAAGACGTATAAGTTCGTGTGCGTCGTTTGCGGTTACGAGGTTGAGGTCGATACGCCCGAGCTGCCCGAGGATTATGTGTGCCCGGTGTGCGGCGTCGGTCCCGATCAGTTTGAGCTCGTCGAGGAGTAGCTCGCAGGCACACGACTTGCAGCAACACATAGCTCTGTCCAAGGGCCCCGGTCGAATTCTCGGCCGGGGCCCTTTTCTTCCGTCCCTAAGGGATCACGGCTGCTGTTAGCCGATCCTGCCTGTTGTGAGTCCGGCCGACCTTTTGTCTCAATCTGTAACATCTAACGGTGGAAATTGGGCCCACTTGTTACATATCGAGACAAACCAAAACCGTCCGGCAGAAGATCTCAATCTGTAACATCTAGACATCGAAAGCGGGTCTAGATGTTACAGATCGAGACGTTTGCCTGAGTAGGTGCCCCGCCCCATTACATCCCTGTCAACAACACGACATCGAGAATCGTCACGATGGCACCGATCCCTACGAGCAGCGCGTTGAGCGGGCGCGAATTGGCATATTTGCCCATGACGCGGCGTGAACTGGTGAGTCGTATGAGCACAAAGACCGTAATCGGCAGCTGAAGCGACAGCAGTGCCTGGCTCCAGATGAGACCTTCAAAAGGATTTGGGACGACCAGGCACGCCGCCACTGCGCCGGCGAAACAGGCCGCCACCCCGACCGAGGAATGTCGGTCGTGGATGTCGTATTCCTCGTCGAACATGCCTGCAGTGATGGTTTCCGCCGCCATGCCCGCTGTCACGCTGCTCGATAATCCCGCGAACAGCAGCGCTACCGCAAAGATGGCCGAGCTCGCCGGGCCCAAGATGGGGGAGAGCGTGGCCGCTGCGACGGTGAGGTCGTCTACGACCATGCCGTGCACAAAGAAGGTCGTTGCGGCCAGGATGACCATGGCCGAGTTGATTGCCCAGCCCACGCCCATCGAAAAGAGCGTGTCGAAGAGCTCGTAGCGAAGGCGTTCTTCGATAACCCGCTCGCCTTGGCCTTCGAAGTGCATGGATTGGATGACCTCGGAGTGCAGGAAGAGGTTGTGGGGCATAACGACCGCACCCAGGACACTCACGATAATCGCGGCAGAGCCAGTGGGCATACTGGGTGTGATCCAGCTTGCGGCGGCCTGCGGCCAGTCGACCTTGACCAGCGCAAGCTCGGCCAAAAACGAGAGTCCTACCACGCCTACGAAGGCGATGATCCAGCGTTCGGCACGCTTGTAGGAGTTGGTCATGAGCATCGCCATCGATACTGCCGCCACGATGACGCAGCCCGCGCGCACGGGTAGCCCAAAGAGCATTTGAAGGGCAATCGCGCCGCCCAGGACTTCGGCCATGGTGGTGGCGATGGTCGCGAGATAGGCGCTGCCGAGCACCGCGCGTCCCACGATGCGGGGGAGAAAGCGGGTCGTGGCCTCGGCAAGACAGGCGCCCGTGGCGATACCCAGGTGTGCCGCGTTGTGCTGCAGCGCAATGAGCATAATCGTGGACAGCGTGACGATCCACAGCAGCGCGTAGCCAAACTGCGAGCCCGCGGCCATATTGGAGGCCCAGTTGCCCGGGTCGATAAAGCCGACGGTCACGAGCAGCCCGGGGCCGATATGCCGCGCAATGTCTAGACCTCCGTGGCCTCCGGTGCGGTGCGAGCCAAAGTGTTGTTTGAGATGGTTGAGCATGGCTGGTTCCTACGTTGGGGTGGCGTGGCGCTGCACTTGGGTTGCGCGGCGCCACGCTCTGGGTTTAGGTTTGGGCTACTTGCGCGCCTTGCCCTGATTGGCCACGGCGTCGATCTTGGCGGCGATGGTCGCCGGGTCGCCGATGTAGCGCTTGTCGAGGACATTGAAATCGGTATCGAAGGTGTAGACGAGCGGCACGCCGGTGGGGATGTTGACCTTGAGGATCTCCTCGGGCGTGAGGTGCTCGAGCTTCATGACGAGTGAGCGCAGGGAGTTGCCGTGCGCGGCGATGAGTACGCGCTTGCCGGCGAGCATCTGGGGGCGAATCTCGTCTTCGAAATAGGGCCAGGCGCGGGCGATCGTGTCCTTGAGGCACTCGGTATAGGGCAGTTGATCGGGCGCGACGTCGCGGTATTGCTCCTGGGTGTGGGGGTCGCGACTGTCGCCCGGCTCGAGCGCCGGCGGGCAGACATCGAAGGAACGGCGCCAGATGAGCACCTGCTCGTCGCCGTGCTCTGCCGCGGCATCGGCCTTGTTGAGACCCTGCAACGCTCCGTAGTGGCGCTCGTTGAGCTTCCAGGATTTGATGACGGGCAGCCACTCGCGATCCATTTGGCCGAGCACGATGTTGAGGGTGTGGATCGCGCGCTTGAGGCGCGAAGTGTAGCAGACGTCAAAGTCGAAACCGGCTTCTTTGAGGGCTCGACCGCCTGCGGCGGCTTCTTCGCGGCCCGTGTCCGTGAGCTCAACATCGGTCCAGCCGGTGAACAGGTTGAGTTTGTTCCACTCGGATTCTCCGTGACGGATAAGGACGAGTTGCATCGTCTGTTGGTCTGCTCGGTGCGCCATAGGGGCCTCCTTGATCTGGCACAGTGTGCGTGCCGTTTGCTTGACGCCGCAAAGGATACCCGTTTTAGGTTCAAAAGTTAACCAAGACTAACAAAATAGTTGTATTTGAATAGGATGGCGCAAGGGGACTGCCGAAATGTCTCGATCTGTAACAACTGGGGATGGAAATTGGGCCTAGCTGTTACAGATCGAGACAGGAAGAAATGGTCCTATGGAAAATCTCGATTTGTAACAGCTGACCGCCAAAACCGGCCCTTCGTGTTACAGATCGAGACAAACCAAAACCGTCCCGCAGATAATCTCAATCTGTAACATCTAGGCGCCAAAATCGGCTCCTCCTGTTACAGATTGAGATGTTTGAAGCGGTGAGTTTACAGGTCGAACTTGGGCGCTGACGTACACGTTTGATAGCAAGACGTTGATGGCCGGCGTGCGTTACGCGATTGTTTCGAAACGGGCGGGAAACACAGCGGGCCGGCGATGCTCCTAGTATGCCTATTCAACTGACTGACTAATATCTAGGGGAGGATCGCGATGCAGGCAGATTCCGCTCAGCAGCAGGGCCTTTATCGCCCCGAATTCGACCACGATGCATGTGGCATCGGCGCGCTTGCCGATATCAACGGTGAGCGCCATCACCAGATTCTGGACGATGCGCTGTCCATTCTGGTCAACTTGGAGCACCGCGGCGGCACGGGACTCGAGAAGAATACCGGCGATGGCGCTGGCATCCTGTTCCAGGTTCCGCATCACTTTTTCCGTAAAGAGGCTCAAAAGTGCGGTCAGATTCTGCCGGCAGAGGGCGACTATGGCGTGGCCATGCTGTTCTTCCCGCAGGACGACAAGGGCGTAGAGGATGCCCGCCGCGTGTTTGAGGAGGGCTGTGCCGAGGCCGGCGTGCCGCTGCTCTTTTGGCGCGAGGTGCCCGTCGACCCGCACGACCTGGGCGAGACGGCCCGCGCCTGCATGCCCACTATCCTGCAGGCCTTCCTGGGCCGTCCGGACGACACGCCCGCCGGCGATGCCTTTGAGCGTCGCCTGTACGTGTGCCGCCGCACCATCGAAAAGAAGGCCGATGCCGAGTTTGCCCTGCGAGACAAGATCTTCTACGTGTGTTCCATGAGTTCGCGCACCATCGTGTACAAGGGCATGCTGGTCGCCACGCAGATGCGCCGCTTCTTCATCGACCTCAACGACGCCGCCGTCAAAACGGCCGTGGCGCTCGTCCACTCGCGCTACTCCACCAACACCACGCCCAGCTGGGAGCGTGCGCACCCCAACCGCTTTATCATCCATAACGGCGAGATCAACACCCTCAAGGGCAACGTCAACTGGATTCGCGCCCGCGAACCCAACCTGTACAGCCCCGTGCTGCAGCACGATCTTGAGCGCGTGATGCCCATCATCAACCGCGAGGGTTCCGACTCCGCGATTCTGGACAATGTGCTTGAGTTCCTGGTCATGAACGGCCGTCCGCTCACGCGTGCCGCGTCCATGCTGCTGCCCGAACCGTGGGACCACAACGACAGCCTGAGCGAGGAGCGCCGTGCCTACGACGCCTACCAGTCCATGCTCATGGAGCCGTGGGATGGCCCGGCGGCCATCGCCTTTACCGACGGTCGCACGCTGGGCGCCGCCCTCGATCGCAACGGCCTGCGCCCCGCTCGTTACTACGTGACGCGCGACGGTCGCTTTATGCTGGCAAGCGAGGTGGGCACCATCGAGGTGAGCCCCGAGAACATCCTGACGAGCGGCTGCTTGGGACCGGGCCAGATGCTCGAGGTCGACTTTGCCCGCGGGCGCGTCATCTACAATGACGAGCTGCGCGCCCGTTACGCCAAGGAAAAGCCCTACCGTGATTGGATTGCCGAGGAGACGCTGACCGTCGACGCGCTCGATGAGCCCGCCGCGCCCGCGTCCGCCGAGGACGCCGAGGTGCCCGCCGCCGTGCGTATGGCCAAGCTCGGCTACCACTGGGATGACGTCGACGAGGTCGTGCGTCCCATGGCCCAGCAGGGCAAGGCCCCGCTCGCCTCGATGGGCATCGACGCACCGCTGGCCTGCCTGTCCAAGAAGACGCGTTCGTTCTTTGACTACTTCTATCAGCTGTTCGCTCAGGTCACGAACCCGCCCATCGACGCCCTTCGCGAGCATATGGTCACTTCGACCACGCTCTACCTGGGCAACCACGGCAACCTGCTCGAGGACTCCCGTACAGCCTGCCAGCTGGTGCGCTTGGAGCGTCCGCTGCTGAGCGAGGAAGAGTTTGACCGCATCTGCGCCATCGACCGCGTGGGCTTTAAGACCCGCCGTTTCCGTGCCGTCTACCGCCGCGATGCCGGCGAGGGCGCGCTGCAGGCTGCGCTCAAGCAGCTTGCTGAGGACGTTGAGGCTGCGGTCCGCGATGGCGTGAACATCGTGGTGTTGAGCGATCGTGCCGCTGCGGGCGAGGTGCCCGTGCCGTCGCTGCTCGCTGTGGGCTGCGTGCATAACCACCTGATCCGCGCCGGCGTGCGTACCTTTGCCGACATCGTGGTGGAGAGCGGCGACGCCGTGTCTCCGCACGACTTTGCGGCACTGGTGGGCTACTCCGCGAGCGGCATCTATCCGTACAACGCACATGCGTGCATCCGCGATCTGGCGGCACACGGCGACCTGGACGTGACGGCCGAGCAGGGCATCGCCAACTACAACAAGGCCGCGACGGCGGGCATCGTCTCCATCATGTCCAAGATGGGCATCTCCACGGTGCAGAGCTACCATTCGGCGCAGATCTTCGAAGCCGTGGGCTTTACGCCGGAGTTCGTCAACGCGTACTTTGCCGGCACGGTGAGCCGTGTGGGCGGTATGGGTGTCGAGGACGTTGAACGCGAGCAAAACGAGCGCTACGACGCCGCGCTCGCTATCCTTAAGAGCCCGGCTCCCGATCAGCTGCCCACGCTGGGCCTGACCAAGTGGCGCCCGCTCGGCGGCGAGGAACACCTCATCGACCCCCAGACCGTCTACCTGCTGCAGACCGCCTGCCGTGAGGACAGCTACGACACCTTTAAGGAGTACAGCGCCCGCCTGCACCGCACCGGCCGTGCCGTGCGTCTGCGCGACTTGCTCGACTTTGATGCCAGCGGCCGCACGCCGGTTTCGCTCGACGAGGTCGAGCCCGCGCTCAACATCGTCCGCCGCTTTAACACCGGCGCCATGTCGTACGGCTCCATCAGCAAGGAAGCACACGAGTGCATGGCCATCGCCATGAACCGCCTGCACGGCCGTTCCAACTCCGGCGAGGGCGGTGAGGATCCGCGTCGCGAGACCCCGCTGGCTAACGGTGATTCCAAGAACTCCGCGATCAAGCAGGTGGCAAGTGCGCGCTTTGGCGTGACGAGCCGCTACCTGTGCAGTACCTTCGAGATTCAGATCAAGATGGCCCAGGGCGCCAAGCCCGGCGAGGGTGGCCACCTGCCCGGCAAGAAGGTCTACCCCTGGATTGCCGAGGTCCGTCAGTCCACGCCCGGCATCGGCCTGATCTCGCCTCCGCCGCATCACGACATCTACTCCATCGAAGACCTGGCCGAGCTCATCTTTGACCTTAAGAACGCCAATCCTGGCGCGCGCGTGTCGGTCAAGCTGGTCAGCGAGGCCGGCGTCGGCACCATCGCCACCGGTGTGGCCAAGGGCGCTGCCGACAAGATCTTGATCAGCGGTCACAATGGCGGCTCGGGTGCCGCTGCTCGCGATTCGATCTGGCACGCCGGTCTGCCGCTGGAGCTTGGCCTTGCCGAGGCTCAACAGACGCTGCTGCAAAACGGCCTGCGCTCGCGCGTGGTGCTCGAGGCCGATGGCAAGCTCATGGACGGTACCGATGTCGCCGTTGCCTGCCTGCTGGGCGCCGAGGAGTTTGGCTTTGCGACCATGCCGCTCATCTCCATGGGCTGCCTCATGCAGCGCGACTGCCAGCAGGATACCTGCCCCGCCGGCATCGCCACGCAAAACTGCCGCCTGCGTCGCGGCTTCCGCGGCAAGCCCGAGCACGTCGAGCACTTTATGCTCTTTGTTGCCGAGCAACTGCGCGAGGCCATGGCGAGCCTGGGCTTCCGCACCGTCGACGAGATGGTCGGCCATCCCGAGTGCTTGCGCCAGATCGAGATCCCGGGCAACCGCAAGGCTAACCTGCTCGATCTGACGCCCGTGCTGGCGAGCGCGACCTGCGAGTTTGGTGCCCATATCCCGGGTGCCGACGGTCGTCACTTCCTGCCGCAGATGGCCGCGGACAGCGAGCTCGACAAGACGCTCGACTCCACGCTGTTCGTGCCCTACACGGCCGACGCCCGCGCACATCTGCGTCCGATTCGCTTCCGCGCCGATATTGCCAACGTCAACCGCTGCGTGGGCACCATCCTGGGTAACGCGGTGACCAAGGCACATCCCGAGGGCCTGCCCGCCGGCTCCATCACCATCGATTGCGATGGATCGGCTGGTCAGAGCTTTGGCGCCTTCCTGCCGCGCGGCATTACGCTCAACGTGTGCGGCGACGCCAACGACTACTTTGGCAAGGGCCTTTCGGGCGGCGAGGTGTCGGTGCGCCCCAACCCGCATGCGACCTATAAGTTCGACGAGAACATCATCGTGGGCAACGTTGCGTTCTTTGGCGCCACGAGCGGCCGTGGCTTCATCAACGGCCTGGCCGGCCAGCGCTTTGGCGTACGCAACTCCGGTGCCACCGTGGTGGTCGAGGGCTGCGGCAACCATGGCTGCGAGTACATGACGGGCGGTCTGGCGCTCATCCTGGGCGAGGTCGGGCAGAACTTCGCCGCCGGTATGACGGGTGGCGTGGCCTACGTCTTTGACCAGTACGGCACGCTCGATGCCCGCGTGAACCACGAGAGCGTTGAGCTCAAGGCCCCGACGGCCGGCGAGCTGGCGCAGATTCGCGAGCTCATCCAGGAGCACGTGGACGCGACGCAGAGCCCGCGCGGCATCAAGCTGCTCTACAGCTTTGAGACGATGAGCAAACACTTTGTGAAGGTCATTCCGACCGAGTACGAGCGTGTGCTGGCGATTGTCGCCGCGAGCGAGGCTGCCGGCAAGACACATGCGCAGGCAGAGGAGCTGGCGTTTGACATTGTGACCGGTCGCACGAGCGCCGCGGATGTCGCTCGCTTCGATATTGCGGGCAGTGCTGCGGGTGCTGCGTCCGTGGACGCCAGCTCTGTTGCTTCGACCAAGAAGGAGGCGTAAGTGCCATGGGTAAGCCCGGTGCTTTTCTTGATATCGATCGCGTGACTCACGAGCTTCGCCCCGTGGAGGAGCGCAGCCATGATTTTGATCCGCTGTACGTGGAGCTCGATGACGATGCGCGTCGCGCCCAGGCGAGCCGCTGCATGATGTGCGGCGTGGCGTTTTGCCAGATGGGCGCGAGTTTTGGCAAGGCGCGCCCGAGTGGCTGCCCGCTGCACAACCTGATTCCCGAGTGGAATGAGCTGGTGTACCGCGGCCGCTGGGACGAGGCTGCCGAGCGTCTGTCGCTCACCTCGCCCATGCCCGAGTTCACGAGTCGCGTGTGCCCGGCGCTGTGCGAGGCCGCGTGCAACCTGGGTTCGGTCGATGGCCAGCCCACGACGATCCATGACAACGAGCGTGCGATCAGCGACCGCGAATGGGCAAACGGCGGCCCGCGTCGCTTTGAGCCGGCAGGGGAGGGCGCGCCCACGGTTGCCGTGGTGGGCTCCGGTCCTGCTGGTCTGGTGGCAGCATGGGAGCTTGCGCGTCGTGGCGCCCGCGTGACGGTGTTTGAGCGCGACGACCGCCCGGGCGGCCTGCTCATGTACGGCATTCCCAACATGAAGCTCGAGAAGTCCGTGGTCGAGCGTCGCGTGGCGCTCATGCGCGAACTGGGCATTGTGTTTGAGCTGGGTGTCGACGTTACGAACCCTGCGGTGGCGGCCGAGCTCGATGACTTTGACGCTGTCGTGGTGGCTGCCGGCGCTCGTGCACCCCGCGGTCTTTCGGCTGCGAACGTGGATGCTCCGGGCGTGGTGTGCGCGGTGGACTACCTGACGGCTTCGACCGTCTCGGTGCTCGATGGTAGCGAGCCCGCGGTGAACGCGCGCGGCCTGGACGTTGTGGTCATTGGCGGTGGCGATACTGGAAACGACTGCGTGGGTACCGCGGTGCGTCAGGGCGCGCACAGCGTGCGCCAGTTTGAGTTCTTGCCGGCTGCGCCCGATAAGCGCGCGGCGAGCAACCCCTGGCCGCAGTGGCCCAACGTTAAGAAGACCGACTATGGCCAGCAGGAGGCTATCGCTGCGATGGGTGGCGAGATGCGTGCCTGGGGCGTGGATACGCTCGAGGTGCTGCTGGACAAGAAGGGTGCGGCTGCGGGTCTGCGCGTGGTCGATCTGGACTGGTCGGCGGGAAAGCCCGAGCGCATTGCGGGCTCCGAGCACGAGGTGCCGGCGCAGCTGGTGCTCATCGCCTGCGGCTTTACGGGTCCCGAGCACGGCGTGTTCGATGCGGTGGGCGTGCCTGTTGCCACCGCTGGTCGTCCGCTGCCGGTGATGGCTGCCGAGGGCTCGCACCTCGCGACTCGCACGGAGGGTGTCGCCGCGGATGCCGCACCGGTGTACGTGGCCGGTGACGCCCGCAACGGCAGCTCGCTCGTGGTGAGTGCTATGGCCGATGCCCTGGCCTGCGCCGCCGAAGTCGCCGAGGCGTTGGAGCTGTAAAGTAGTCATTTAAGAACGTCCCCAATGACTAGTCATTTTTGTCTAGTCGTTGGGGACACTCTTTGCGAGCGATTTGCTCGTTTGTCGACGTACGGGTGTTCATTTGTCGACTTCTTGGGCTGTGGTCACCTGTTGTTTCTGTGGTGGCTGCGGGCATCTGGCTCAAAAGGGCGGGTTGGCTGTCTATGTCTACCTGCGGTTTTGTTGCGGTGGACTCATTCGGTCAAGTGTCCCGTCAAGTGTTTGGTTAGCATCTGGTTTGCAGTCGAAGGCCTATTTTGCCCGCGCTTGCCTCGGTTGCCCACCCTCCTCGTAAGCTCAAATTGAGGTCCATCAGTTTGAGGAGGATGCCATGACTGACCAAGTTTTTGATCGAGCGCAGCTGGCCGAGGCCGTCGGCAACGATATTGCCGACATGGCTCACTTTTGGATGCTGCGGAAGTTTCAATTTCTGGAGCCGGCGCGCGAGCAGTTCGAGATTATCGTCGATCCGTGGCTGAGCTATTGCGAGGAACCTTCTCAAAACGAAATCATGGCCTACAACATGGCGTTTACCGATTGGCTGCTGTTTGAGCGCCCCTATTACCACGGCAGCACGCTGTTGGAGCTGTATGTGGACGAGCCGCCAGCGTCAATTTCTCCTGCTTCGCTCGGGCGACTTAAGCAGGTGCGTGACACGCAGTATTTCTCGCGCTTTGGCATTTTGGACAAGGATCCCGCGACTGGCATGGTCGT
This sequence comes from Collinsella sp. AM13-34, assembly GCF_003473055.1. NCBI lineage: Bacteria > Bacillati > Actinomycetota > Coriobacteriia > Coriobacteriales > Coriobacteriaceae > Collinsella > Collinsella sp. AM13-34. The sequence goes on from NZ_QRLE01000021.1 coordinate 19,111, forward strand.
GCTGAAGGACACGCGCACCGACCGTCGCTTTGACGTCTACGACCCACATATCGTGCAAAAGGAGCATTGGAACGATGGTGCGATTGCGGTGCGACTCGCGTGCGTCGACGATGTCTGGCTGACGGCGGGGCAGCTCTACCTGTATGATATCGCGCGCCTGAGCGACACGGCGGTCGACGGGCCGGGCGCGGTGCATCCCGAGGACCTGGAGGACGGTTTCGACACCTCGTGCATCAGCTTCTTTTTGCGCCTGGTCCGCGACATCATGGGCGCCCAGGGGCGGTATGTGAAGTCGCTCAACATCTACGAACAGGAATGGGAGTAGGGGATGGACGGTTGTCGCCTGCCTTGCCTTCTGCCTTTATGTCTCGATCTGTAACGTTTAGGGACAAAAAACCGGTCTACCTGTTACAGATCGAGACGAATACTTGGGCGCCGCTGGTTTGTCTAAATCTGTAACGTTTAGGGGCCCGGAGAACGTCTAACTGTTACAGATCAAGACGTTTATCAGCGGAGGTAACGGTGACAATGGTCCATTTGTCCGATGTGGTGGTGATGGAAGTGTCTAATACCGTTTTCAAACACAAGCATACGGCTCGCAACACGTTGGCGCGGAATAGGATGCTTGCCAGGCTCACGGAGGCGGCTGAACTAGGCGTGCTGCTTGTGACGCACGACAATGCCGAGCTCATGTGGCTGCGGCGTCATGTGGGGACCGATGACATTGCGGAGCCCGAGCCGTATTTGTTCTGTTTTCAACATGATTGGGATGTACTGACGCCGGCGGAGCGAGCGCTGCGTACCGTCAGAGGGCTTGCGGAGTTTCATCCAGATTGGGCGTTTTGGGGTTACGACGTGGCCCTTTTGTGGGGTCTGGAGGTGCCGAATGATCTGCTCGGGCCGCGATTTCTTGTTAAGACAGGTTGCTCGGTGCCGCTGAGTGCAGGATGCCGGCTGTTGCGTCCGCAGGCGGCGGGTGCGCTTGAGCGCGTCGACGGCGTGCGAGTGACGCCGTTTTGGCGCACGGTAGAGGATTGTCTGCTGCGTGCGCCGTTTTCGTATGGTCTGGCGATCGCCGATTCTGCGCTGCGGGCGAAGGGCATATCGCGCGACGACCTCTGCGAACGGCTCCAGGCCGATTGCGAGGGCAGACGCGGGTATCGCAGAGCTCAGGTGATTGCGTCGCATGCGGACGGGCTGTCCGAAAACGGTGGCGAGTCTCGTTTTCGGGCGTTCTTTATTGCATACGGTTTTCCGGTGCCAGAGTTGCAAGTGGAGTTTCGTGACCCGCTTGATTCGAGCCAAGTGTTTCGCGTTGATTATTTCTGGAGGCTCGAGGACGGGACGTGCGTGATTGGCGAGCTCGATGGAAAGGGAAAGTATGCCTTACAGAACGACGAGGGTCGGGAGTCGGTCGACCCATTCGTGGCAGAACGTCAGCGAGAGTCTCATCTGACGATGCTCGGACATAAGGTGCTGAGGTTTACGTTTGATGAGCTCAAGAATCCGGGGAAGCTGGCTGAAAAGATGAGACTGGCGGGCATTCCGCAGTGGGCCGATTTGGCTGAGGAATGGAGACGCCAGTGGTATGGACGCTGAGGGGTGCAACCGACGCGGATGTGGTTGTTCCTGCCGAGTTTGTCTCGATCTGTAACAACAAGGGGCCGTTTGGCCTCGTAACTGTTACAGATCGAGACAGAAGGTTGGCTACCGCTAAAAGATCTCAATCTGTAACAGCTAGAGGCCGAAAACCTGTCTACCTGTTACAGATTTAGACGTTTGACGACGGGGCTGGAGAATATCTCGATCTGTAACATCTAACGGCTAAAATTCGACCCAACTGTTACAGATTGAGACAAAGGTTGGACGCACGACTGAAAATCTCGATCTGTAACAACTAGAGGCTCAAAGACTGTCTTCCTGTTACAGATCGAGACGTTTTGCTGGTGTCGCCGCGTTGGGTCTGCAGCGCGTTTCGCTTCCCAGGTCCCTCTCTTCCCTCCGTTAACCGATATGTCCGCAGCAATTCCGCCGCGCTAGGTAATAATGGACAAATGTTGAAGTTTTCTGAGGGGGAGGAGCTCGATATGGCGTCTGCTGATCGTCCCACGTTGTTTATCAATGCGACCGTTCTGGATGGTTCGGAGCATATGGAGCCGCAGCCCGATATGGCCGTGGCCGTCGAGCGTGGCATCATCACCTGGATGGGGCCGAGTGCTGTGGCGCAGGCGCCTGCAGGTGCCGAGGTCATCGACCTGGCAGGGGCGTTTCTCATGCCGGGTCTTATCAATATGCATGTGCATCTGTGCGGCTCGGGCAAGCCGGTTTCGGCGGGCGATGCGGGTGCGTTGATGAAAAAGCTCGATAATCCCGTGGGGCGCGCCATCGTGCGCCACATTCTTAAGGGCAGCGCCCAGCAACAGTTGGCAAGCGGCGTGACTACGGTGCGCGGTGCGGGCGACCCGCTGTTTGCCGATCTTGCCGTGCGCAACGCTATCGACGCCGGCAAGTATCAGGGTCCGCGTCTGGTGGCGCCGGGAACGGGTGTCACGGTGCCGGGTGGTCACGGCGCGGGGCTGTTCGCGCAGGTCGCCAATACCCCCGGCGAGGCGGCCGAACAGGTGCGCGATCTGTATGCGCGCGGTGCCGACGTCATCAAGCTGTTCGTGACGGGCGGCGTGTTCGATGCGACCGAAGTGGGCGAGCCGGGCGTGCTGCGCATGCCGCTCGATGTCGCCGCGGCGGCGTGCAAGGCGGCGCACGAGGTTGGCCTTCCGGTCATGGCCCATGTCGAGAGTACCGAAGGTGTGAAGGCCGCGCTTCAGGCCGGCGTCGACACAATCGAGCACGGCGCTCCGCTGACGCCTGAGATTCTGGAGCTGTACCGCGGCGCCGCGGGAACACAGCTCGAGGGACGCGCGCCGAGCGTGACCTGCACGATTAGTCCAGCGCTGCCGTTTGTGTTGCTCGATCCGGAAAAGACCCATTCGACCGACACGCAAAAGAAGAACGGCGACATCGTGTGCTCGGGCATTATCGAGAGCGCTCGTGCAGCACTGGAAGCCGGTATCAAGGTGGGCCTGGGCACGGACTCGAGCTGCCCGTTCGTGACGCAGTACGACATGTGGCGCGAGGTGGTCTATTTTGCCAAGTACGTGGGCGCGAGCAATGCCTTCGCACTGCATACGGCTACGCAGGTCAATGCTGAGCTACTGGGGCTGGGCGGCGAGACCGGTACGATCGAGTGTGGCAAGGCGGCCGACATTTTGGTGACGCGCGAGAACCCGCTCGATGACCTGCGCGCTCTGCGTGAGCCGATGCATGTGATGTGCCGTGGCGATCTGGTGCGCAAGCTCAAGGTGAAGCGCATTCCCGAGGTGGACGCCGAGCTCGACACGATTATGGCCATGCCGGCAGAAGCCCTGGCAGAGGAGCTCGCTCGCGATGGCGTAGCGTAGGTGTGACAAAGGGACGGTTCCTATGCCGCGTTCAAAAAAGCCGAGGGCTCAACACGAGGCCTCGGCTTTTAGTATTCCTATGGTGTAGCTGCTAGGAGCGCGTTTCCATCTTGGCGTGGCACTTGGGGCAGGTGACGCGGATCTTGCCCTTGCCCTTGGGGACGGACAGCATCTGACCGCAGCTGGGGCACTTGAGGTAGGCCGTGGTCTTGCGGCCCTTCCACATCTTCTTAGCCGTGCGTTTGGCACGCTCGAAGTCTTCCTTGCTCGTTCCGGCTGCGCGCGAGGTGCTGGCCGCTGCAGTTCCACCGCCCAGGCTGGCGACGAACTTGCCCAGGCAGGGGACGTTGGCAGTCGCGGCAACGAAGGCATCATTTTCCTTGCGGCGCGCGTCGATGTTTTTGGACAAGCCGCGCAGCACGCCGAGTGCGATTACGGCGATGGCGATCCAGCTGAGCCACTGGATACGGGCCATCGATCCGACCATCGCGAAAATAATTCCTATGAAGCCCAGCACGATGGTGAGCTCGTCGGCGCCGTTGCGACCCTTCATAAAGTCATTCATGCGAATTGCCTTTCGTTCGATATGCTGCACGCCTTTATACCCCTTTTGGTGCAAACGCACCTGCCCCCCCCTTGCACCAATTACTTGGCGAGCTTGTCGACGACGCGCTCTATCTCGGCGAGCTTGGCGGCCTTGAGCTCCTCGTCGCCCGATTCGATGGCCGACGCGACGCATCCCTCGATGTGTGCCTTCAGCACATCGGCGTTGATGCGGGCGATGAGTGCCTGCGTGGCCATGAGTTGCGTGGAGATATCGACGCAATAGCGATCCTCCTCGACCATCCGCAAGATGCCGTCAATCTGGCCGCGCGCCGTCTTGAGCATGCGGGTCACCGATTTGTGGTCTGCCATCATGGCGGGTCCTCGTTTCTGGTCGATGGGGTCGAATGCCTCTGGTAGCTGCTACGCGGCGGTTACGGACAGGGCGTGGAACTTCTCGCCCGCGCCCTCGACGGCGTCGGCGAGCTGCTCGGCGGTCACGGTGTCGGCGCACTCTACCTGGACGGTCTGGGTCTCGTGATCGGCGTCGGCATCGGTCACGCCGGCCACGTTGAGCAGCGCGGTCTCGACAGTAGCGTCGCAGTGGCCGCACATGAGGCCGGAAGTCTTAATTGTGTAATGCATGGGTGTACTCCTTATCGATTGAGATTATCTGACAGTTTAGTCGTGAACAGCGTCATCTTAAAGGTGCGCTGAGGTGCCTGAGATTGCCCCGAAAGAGGAGCGAAGCGTACTTGGGTACGCGAGCGACGGTTTGAGGGGCAAGGTCGGGTGCATCAGTGCGCCGTCTTAGGCTTAAAGGATTTCAGGCGCAGAGCATTGCTTACGACGCAGACACTCGACAGGCTCATGGCCGCGGCGCCAAACATCGGCGAGAGCTGCCAGCCGGTGAGGGGGAAGAACACACCCGCGGCGAGTGGAATGCCGATGCCGTTGTAGAACAGCGCCCAGAACAGATCCTGCTTGATGTTGCGAATCGTGGCGCGCGACAGCTCGATGGCGTGGGCGACGTCCATGAGGTCGCTGCGCATGAGCACCACGTCGGCGCCCTCCTTGGCGATGTCGGCGCCGGTGCCGATAGCGAGGCCAACGTCGGCGCGCGCCAGGGCGGGGGAGTCGTTGATGCCGTCGCCCACCATGGCGACCTTGCTGCCCGCATCCTGCAGTTCGCGCACGTGGCGTTCCTTGTCGGCGGGCAGGACGTCGGCGATAACCTGCTCACTGGTGAGTCCCACGCGGCGGGCGATGGCCTCGGCCGTCACGCGGTTGTCGCCGGTGAGCATGCGCACATCGACGCCGAGCGAGCGCAGCGCGGTAACGGCCTCGGCACTTGTCTCCTTAACCTCGTCGGCCACGGCGACGATACCGGCAAGCTCACCGTTTTTGGCAAAGAACAGCGGCGTCTTGCCATCGGCGGCAAATCGCCCCGCAAGTCCTGCGGGCACGGTGATACCCAGCTCGCTCATCAGGCGCACGTTGCCGGCTGCGATGACATTCTGCCCCTCGCGTGCCGTAATGCCTCGCCCGGGCACGGCGGCAAAGTCCTCGACCATGCGTGCGACGATTCCGCGCGTCTCGCACTCGGCCATAATCGCCTCGGCCAGTGGGTGTTCGCTCTGGCGTTCCAGCGCGGCGGCCAGCTTGAGCAGCGCCTTTTCGCTCATGGCGGGCGAGCCGTCAGTGCGCGTGGCCACCACGATATCGGTCACAGCCGGTTTGCCGCGGGTGACGGTGCCGGTCTTATCGAGCACCACGGTGCCCACGTTGCGCAGATTCTCCAGCGCCTCGGCGCTCTTAAACAGAATGCCCATCTCGGCGCCCTTGCCGGTGCCAACCATAATGGCGACAGGCGTGGCCAGGCCAAGCGCGCACGGGCAGCTGATCACCAGCACGGCCACGGCGGAGGTGAGCGCCTCGTTTACGCTACCGGTCAGCGCCATCCACGCAACAAAGGTCACGGCCGAGATCGCAAACACCACGGGCACAAACACGCCGGCGACCTTATCGGCCATGCGGGCGATGGGCGCCTTGGTGGCATTGGCGTCCTCGACGAGCTGGATGATTTTGGCGAGCGACGTGTCGGCGCCCACGCGCGTGGCGCGGAAGGTAAACGAGCCCGTGCGGTTGACGGTGGCCGCGTTGACAGTGTCGCCGGCGGTCTTTTCCACGGGTATGGACTCGCCGGTGAGCGCGCTCTCGTCCACGGCCGAGCTACCCTCGAGTACCACGCCGTCGACGGGGATAGACTCGCCGGGGCGCACACGCAGCACCTGGCCGGGAAGGATACTGTCGACGTCGACGGTGGCCTCGGTACCGTCCTCGGCCACGACGGTCGCGGTCTTGGGCGCCAGGTCAATGAGCGCCTCGATGGCGCCGCCGGTCTTGGATTTGCTGCGCGTCTCGAGGTATTTGCCCACGGTGACGAGCGACAGGATCGTGCCGGCGCTCTCAAAGTACAGGTTGCTCATGCCCGTCATCATGGCCTCGTGCACCTGCCCGGCGGCCAGCTGGTCGGCCATGATAAACATGGCGTAGAGCGACCAGGCAATGGAAGCGGTGGCACCGACGGCGATGAGCGCGTCCATGGTGGGTGCGCCGTGCACGAGCGACTTGAAGCCGTTGATAAAGTACGCGTCGTTGACGTAGACGATGGGGATGAGCAGGACGAGCTCGGTGAGCGCCAACGTCATGCTGTGGGTGTGGTCGGTGAAGACGCTGGGCAGCGGCCAGCCGAGCATGTGCCCCATGCCGATGTAGAACAGCGGGATGAGGAAGATGATCGAGATGATGAGGCGGGTGCGCATGGCGGAGGCGACAGCCTCCAGCTTTTTGGTGGGCGACTCCATATGGGCGGCGCCGGACCTGGCTTGCGCGCTGCCGTTTGAGTTGGCGGCATCGGTGCCCGTACTGACGGGCGAGGCCGAATAGCCCGCGCGGTCGACGGCGGTGCAGATATCGTCGGGGGAGACCTGCGCGGGGTCATAGTCGACCATCATGGAACCGGCGAGCAGGTTGACCGCGACGCTTTGGACGCCGTCGAGCTTGCTCACGGCGCGGTCCACATGCGCCTGGCAGGCGGCGCACGTCATGCCGCCCACGTCAAACTTATCTTGAGCCATGGCTTCTCCTTTCTGTAGTTCGGTGTTGGAATTGTTAACCCGCAGATACTATACACCCATACCCCCTGGGGGTGTCCAGTAATAGTTGGAATGTATGACTTTTCATTACAGATGAGGGTGGCGGCTCGATCAATGGTCGCCTCTGCCAAACATCTCAATCTGTAACGTCTGGACCGGTTTTTGAACCATAGCTGTTACAGATTTAGACAAACATTTCAGCCGAAAACTAACGTCTCGATCTGTAACAACTAGACCCCGTTTTACCGAGTATTTGTTACAGATCAAGACAAACAGTTGGCGGGAAACTCAATGTCTCAATCTGTAACATGTAGCAGCAAATATGACCTCTAACTGTTACAAATCGAGACAAACCGTCCGCGGTCAACTCAAATGTCTTGATCTGTAACATCTGGGCCGGTTTTTAACCCCTTACTGTTACAGATTGAGATGTTGTCTCGCGGGGTTGGGGTTTGTCTCGTTCTGTAACATCTAGACCTGTATCTGCCGAGCTAGTGTTACAGATCAAGACATTTGCCGGGGAGGGGTTCCGTTACGGCAAGACACCCGCCGCCTAGATGCAGAACCCGGGGATCACGCAGGTTCGCTTGTTTGGCTTTTCCGCAGGCGTTGCGCACGTAAAGACGTCGCCGTCGTGGCCCACACGGTTCATGTAGAGCGTGCCTTCGCTCTCCGATGTGTCGGGACTCACCGTGCGCTCCCACCAACAGGTGTCTTTGCCCTTCCACTGGCGAACCATCGTCTCGTTCGTGGAATACGGACTCACTTTAAGCTCGCGGAACAGTTGGTACTCCTTGCCCTCGCCGTTGTAGATGTCGGCCAAAAAGTGATAGCCCTCGGCAAACGAATCGGGCGGTTGCGTACCACACAGCTCGACCATGGCGGGCAGCCAAAGGGTTGCGGACAACTCGCTCAGGCACGATGCGCTTCTGGCGGCGCCAACGTTATTCGAGATCTTTTTGACAGACTTGATGAGCGCGCGCAATTCGTTGGGCAGCAGCTTAAGGCCGTCGCTGTCGAGCCATTCCCGCAGCTCACAATCTGCCCAGCCGGCGCTCGGCGGTTCAGCCGCAGCATCGCGCTCGGCAATGCCGGCATCGAACATAAACGTCAGTCCGGCCTTGCCCGTCCCGTCCAGAAGCTCGTCGTGACGGATGCCCACAAGCTGCGCGCCGACGTGCAGACCGTTGGTGAGCCTCACGCGCTTGGTGCACGGATAGGGGATATGCCCATCGGCATCGAGCAGATGATAGCGCTTGGCAATCTCGCGTGCCTCGCTACGGGTCCCGGCGGCCTTAATCTTAAGCGAAATCTCCTGCAGCTGAGCCCAGGTGTAGTCGTCAAGAGAGCTGCGGATGCCGTCCAGGTAGTCGGGGATGCCAAAGCCACGGGTCGCCGCGCCAATGACGCCGAGCCCCGCAACGACTGCAACGACGCCGCCGATAATAAAGCGACGGCGGGTCATGGCATCGTGACAGGCCTGCTCCAGGATCTCTCGTGCGCGCTCGCCGGCGACGTCGACCTTAAGGTGCGTACCGGAGTCGATGCCGATTACGGCGTCATTGCCCGCGCCCTCGCGGTCCTCAGATTCTGCAGCGGGGAGGTATGTCGAGAGCACCTCGAGCATCTGCTGCTCGGTAGGGCGATCGCCCTGTTCGACCGAGATGCCTTTCATGATGATCTGGACAAGCGCTTTGTCGCCCTCGCATCGCGGCTCGAGCGGTGCCGGCTTGGTCTTGGTCTTTATGAGGTAGAACGAGCCGGTTGCCGCGGCACCCGTCGACTTAACATCGAACGGTTTGCGACCGCTGTAGAGCTGGTACAGAATGCTCGAAAGCGCATAGACGTCGATCGCGGGCGAGCGGCGAAGGGCCGCGATGCCTTCGATATCCTGCGTGAGCATCTCGGGCGCGGCGTATGCGGGCGTGGCAAAGCGCCAGATGTCGGCGAGCCGGGTGATCGTGTCGTCGCCGAGGGCCATGGTCGCGGAGCCCATGTCGATGAGGCAGGGGTCAAAGGAGCAATCGTCAATCTGCTGCTCAAGCGTTCGGCTGGTGGTGCGGAACATGATATTGGCAGGCGACAGGTCGCGATGGACGACCGGATTCACGAGCCCCTGGGTCATCAAGAGCGCGCGAAGCACGGCGTTTCCGACAGCGGCGACCATCTGGGTGGTCAGCCCGCCCGAGGCGTCGCGCGGAAGCAGGGGCAGCGCCTGCTTGAGCGAGGTGCCCTCGACCCACTCCATGAGGATGAGCGGGTCATCCTCGCACGATCCGTAGCCATAGACGCGCGGAAATCCGCGCAGGTGCGAGACGGTACACAGATGACGGTACTCCTCGAACAGAGCGGCGGTGTTGGCCAGGTGCGCGGCCGATTGCTCGGCGGAGCGGTCGGGGGCTTGGCCGGAAAGGAGGGCGTTGTCCTTGAGTAGCTTGACGGCAAAGACCTCGCCGCTCGTGTTGGTCGCGCGCAGTACGTGCCCGATGTTGCCGTTGTTGCGACGGGTCGTTTGAAGAATAAGCGTCATAAACCGACGCTTGGCGTCGTCCTCGGCGCTGGGGTTGACCGCCACGGCGGTATCGAACGTGTCGAGACGGATGAGTTTGTCGCCATAGGCGCTATCGGTAGTATCCATGGCGTTCCTTTGTCTGGCATGGGTTGCCGCGCGTATACGTGGGCAGTGCGGATATCGATAAAGTACTATGATAGCCGCGCTGCCCACGTATACCGCTGAGTATTGTCGTTTACGACGCAGAAGGTAGAAGACGAAAGACGGACGGCGACCGTCTTTCGATCGCCGTCCGCACTAGTTGTTGTGTGCCATGACGTTGTTGACGCCGACGATGCGCGACATCGGCGGCAGGCCCCCGCAGGCGCTGTGCGGCCTGCCCCAATTGCAGTTGACCCTTGTCCCGGGCAGCTATCGTGAGTTTATCTTCCGGCCTTTAACGCTTCTTTAGAAACGGCCTTCACCCTAGGAATTGCAAGTAAGTAATCCTTGGGATGGAGGCTCTCATGGCATACGTATTGGAGACGCGCGGGCTCACGAAGCGGTTCGGCCGCGGCAGCCGCGCGCAGATGGCGGTCGACGGCGTGAGCCTGCACGTGGGGGAGGGGCGCGTGTACGGCCTGCTCGGCCCCAACGGCGCGGGCAAGTCCACCACGCTCAAGATGGTCACGGGGATGCTGCGCCCCACCTCGGGGCAGATCCTGGTCGACGGGCATCCTTGGAGCCGCGGCGACCTATACTCCATCGGCTCGCTCATCGAGCAGCCGCCGCTCTACCCCAACCTCACGGCGCGCGAGAACCTGCTCGTGCGCACCACGCTGCTGGGCATCCCCGAGGGCCGCATCGCCGAGGTGCTCGAGACGGTTGACCTTAAAGACACCGGGTCCAAGCGCGCCGGGCGCTTCAGCCTGGGGATGAAGCAGCGGCTCGGCATCGCGATCGCGCTGCTCGCGAGCCCGCGGCTTCTCATCCTGGACGAGCCCACCAACGGGCTCGACCCCATCGGCATCGAGGAACTGCGTGGGCTCATCCGCAGCTTCCCCAAGCGCGGCATCACGGTCATCGTATCGAGCCATATCCTGGGTGAGGTGGAGCAGACGGCCGATGACATCGGCATCATTACGGGCGGCCGGCTCGCCTACCAGGCGCCGCTTCAGAGGGGCCAGGACCTCGAGGCCCTGTTCATGGACGTGTGCCGACGGACGGGGGTGGCCGCATGAGCCGGTCTGCTGCTGTGTCCGAGCGCGTCGAGAAGCCGGTGCCGCAGGCGGGATCCGCGCGCCGTCCCGGCCTCTTCCGCGCTCTGCGCTCCGAGGCGCTGAAGAGCGCCCATGGCGCACCGGTCAAGGTCGCCATCGCGCTTGCGTTGCCGTTCCCGTTGCTCTTCGGCCCGCTCTCGGGGCGCTTCGGCATGAGTGCCGGGCTCTCGTTCTCGGCATGGAACTACTACTACGTGCTGCTCTTGCCCGTGGCGCTCACGCTCATCTCCGCGTGCGTGGCCAACTACGATGCGCGGCTGCGCGGCCACGTGCCGCTCTCCAGCCCGGCTCCGCTCGGACAGGCCTGGTGGGCGAAGGCGCTCTGGTGCCTCGCGCTCTCGGCGCTCTCGAACGCTTGCGTACTCGCCGTGTACCTCGTGGGTGCCGTCGTGAACCCGGGTGGGCCATCGGTTCCCGCGATGGCGGCCGCTGCGGTGACGAGCGTCATCGCGACGTCGTGGATGATTCCGGTGACGCTCTTCCTTGTCTGCCGGGTCGGCATGCTCGCTGGCGTGCTGGGCCCGCTTGCGGTGCAGATCGGCGGGGGCTTCGCGTGGTCCGCGGTGGGAGGCCTGTGGTGGGCGCTTCCGCCGGCGGCCTCTGTCATCATGCCGAGCGCCTTCTTGCCTGTGCTGCCCACGGCTGAGCCGCTCTCGGCGTCGCCCGGGCTCGCGGCTGCGATCGGGTCCTTCGGGCCTGTTCAGGCGGCGGCGCTCGCGGTTTGCGCGGCGGCGTTCGTGCTGCTCACGGTCGTCGGCGCGGTCTGGTTCAGGGGATCGGAGGAACTGTGATGGGAAGCGGAAGGCATGTTGGCTCGAGCGTTGGCCAGACGTCCCGGATGACCCTATGGCGCGCCGTGCTCTCGGAGTGCGTGCGGCTCAAGCGCTCCCCGTTGATCGCACTGCACCTGGCGTGCGGCCTTATCGCCGGCGTTGCCTGCGGGGCCTACTTCGGCGTGGCGCCGTGGGATCCGCGACTCGGCACGGACGCGTTCGTCCAGCTTATCGGTGCGCTCATGCCCCTCATGGTCGCGATCGTGTGCGGCCTGGATGTCGACGGTGAGCGCGAGGCGTCCGGCCTTGCCAACCTGCTCGCGGTGCCGTCGAGGCGCATCGCCCTCGCCGCGCGCGTGCTCGTGCTGTGGCTGCTCGGCATCATTGCGATGGCGGTGGCGCTCGGGTCGTTCGCCGGCGTGATCGGTGCCTTTGGGCGCGACGCGTTCTCGGCGGGGGTTTACGCTCGCGCCGCCGCGGGCATGGCGGCGGGCTCGCTCGTGCTCTACGTCGCGTCGGTCTGGCTCGCGCTCGCCCTCGGCAGAAACGCCGCCATCGGGGTCGGCGCGGCGGGCCTCGCCTGCGCCCTCTTCGCCGTGGGCGGCCTCGCGCACGGGCTTGTCACCGGCGAGCTCACCGCGGCCTCTTCAGGCGCGCTCGGCTACGTGCCGTTCGCCTGGGCGGAGCGGCTGGGATCGCTGCTCGTGGAGCTTGGACTGGCCACGGATACGGGTTTGCGCGCGGTGATATGGCAGCTTGAGGTGACTTCTGTCCTTGCCTTGGTGGTCACGGCGATTTGCCTTGTCGTCCTTCTCGTCTGGATTGGCTTCTTCGAAGAGGGGAGGAAGGGCGAGTGAGCTCGCGGGGGTGCCTGCCGTTCCGCTCGCCACGCGCCTGCCATCGTTCGATCTCGCACGGGTAACATGAACTAGGATGGAACGAGCAAATCCGCTATTGAGGGGGAGTGTGATGGCCCGCATCCTTGCGGTCGACGATGACCGTTCCATACTTCAGCTGCTCGAGCGGGCTCTCTCCCGCGACGGTCACAAGGTCGAGTGCGCCGACGACCCAACGACGGTCCCTGCGATGGATCTCTCTCGTTACGACCTCATCCTCACGGACGTGATGATGCCCGGTCTCGATGGCTTCGAACTGGTCCGCCTCGTCCGGGAGCGCTTCGACGGGCCCATCATGTTCCTCACGGCCAAGGTCACCGAGGACGACGCGGTGCTGGGCCTCGGCCTCGGCGCCGACGACTACGTGCGCAAGCCCTTCGGCGTGGCGGAGCTGCGCGCGAAGGTGGCTGCGTCGCTCCGCCGCGAGCGCCGGGTGCGCCGGAGCGTGCTCGACCTCGGACGTGCACGCTTCGACCTCGGGGCGCGCGAGCTCAACGTGACAGCTCCCGACGGCTCGACCGGCGCGCCCGTCCCCCTCACGCCTACCGAATATGGCATCTGCGAGTTTCTCGCCAAGCACCCCGGCCGTGCCTATAGCCGGGCGCAGATTCGCGAGGCGGTGCGGGGCTGGGAGAGCGAGACGGATGACGCGGCCGTCTCGGTCCACGTGGGCAAGGCGCGTGCCAAGCTCCGGGCTGCGGGCGTCGACCCCATCGCCACCGTGTGGGGTGTCGGATATAAGTGGGAGGCGGGGAGATGAGCCGTCTTCGCGGTTTGGACGGCCGCATTCGCGTCCCGCTTGCCCTCGTAGTCGGTCGCTACTTCGCCCTCGTCCTGTTCGGGGCGCTGCTGACCGTGGGCGGGCCCTGGGCACTGTTCTTCGGCGCGATGGCGCGCGGCGAGGTACTCCCGGCGGACTGGGGCTCGACCCATGCGGACGAGACTGTCGGCGACATCGCTTCGGCGGGTCATCTTGATCCCGACTCGCTCTCCACCGCATACCGCGGGGCGCAGCTTTCGGCCGTGGGCAGCGTCCTCTTCTCGGACATGGGGGAGGAGGCACTCGCCAGCGCCCAGACGTCGGTCTCCTCCGCAGCTGCCGCCGGTGAGACGTCCGCCCGCCCCGGCCCCGACGTCTCGTCCGGCTCGTACGAGCAGGTGGCGGCCGTGAAGCTCGCCGATGGTACCTGGGCGGCAATCTCCTGGGACATGATGCCCCACTGGGCCGACCGCGCACGGGACGCGTCCTGGCCGAACCCCCAGGACCTCTGGCTCGCCTCGACCATCATCGGCACGGTTCTCATGGTCGTCCTCGTTGCCCTGCGCGCCGCCCGCGTGCTCACGCGCAAGATGGAGCCGCTCGTGGCGGCGGCAAATGCCGTTGCCGCCGACGACCTCGACAAGCCCGCCGGCACGAGCGACGTGGCCGAGGTCGACGACGTGCTCGCCGCGATGGAGCGCATGCGAGTCTCGCTCAAGGCCTCGCTCGAGGAGCAGATGACGGCTGAGGAGGCCCGGCGCAAGCGCATGGAGAAGCTCGCCCACGAGCTCAAGACCCCGCTCACCCTCGTCCAGGGCAACGCCGAGCTCCTCGCCGCAGATCTCGAGGAAGGGCGGCTCCGGGGCGAGCAGGCCGACGAGGCCCGCGCCATCCTCGACGCCACGCATCGCCTGGACGCGGCCCTCATCGACATCATCGCCGCCTGGCGGGAGGACGAGCGGGACCGAACCTGACATTTGCCTGGCGCATTTGTCATCCCACGAGCGGGCGCTGCCCTGTCAATGTTGTCCGAGCATCGGCTGCCCTATCGATGGCAAGGGTAGAATTGATAAAGGCTGAGTTGGAGGTGGGACCATGGCGGTGAAGACGAACGTTCAGAACACGGCAACCCTTGGCAATTCAAATGGCTTTACGGAGTTCCGATTTAGAGACGCTCTCATTCGGTTTCGTGCTCCGTATTCACTTGAGCACTACACCCGCGTGAAGCGATGGGATGCGGGCTATCTCGTTGCCGACGCCAAGTATGCGCACAATGCGGGCGACGAGGAAGAATACATCGATCTCGTGCCGATTCTTAAGGACCTGTACATAGACCCGGATGCGTTCCTCTTTCCCATTAAAAATGTGGAGGTGGCTCATGCCTGACATCGAGACGGTCGCGAGTACATCCGACATGATTGTGAACGGCTACGCCTTCTCCCAGGAGGATGATGACCGAATCCGGGTTCTCAATCTCAACTCGCCCACCACGGCAGCTGTTCTCGACAGCGAAGGCAACGTTCTCGAGACGAGCATGGACGACATGGAGCTTGGCATTGTGCGGGGCTATTTTTCCAACAACAGGGAGTTCCTTGGGACGAATCATGCCTAAGTACTTCCAATTCATGGTTGCTGGATACTACCTATATTTCACCTCGTTTTGCGTCGTTGAGTGCATGCACGTCCACGCCAGTGATGGTCGACTGACGGAGACGGGTTCCGCGTAGTTTTTTGTCAGGGCGAATGGGGGATACCGAGCTTCAGCATCGTGGTTAGTTATCCGACCGTGAAATCGCCATCATCCAGAAGTTTAATAAAGAAGAACTATCGAGAGATGTACCTCAAGTGGCGTGAGTATAGCCATGAGGGGTTTTACGGAGACGCTATATAGCCTGAGCGATGAAGAGAATCCCGCTCTGGTGTGGAGGCCGGGCGGGTTTTTCTTGCGTCTAGCTTGAGGATGTCATCTCCCTGCCGCCCAGGAGCTGGTCCTCGGGTGGCATTTGCCCGGAGTCCAGGCCATCGCACATGGGCTGAGTGTTCGTCATCTAGCTCCCGCCCGGGTCCTCTACGCTTCGACTCATGATGAGCCAGTCTGTGGCGACGCTGCTGGTCGCCAGGGCCTCCACGCTTCTCGGGCGGGTTTTGCTGGCTTCAGGGTGAAGCGACTTGCCTTTTATATCCGCTGTCACCCAAAGGTGTCAACCGGCTCAGCGGCACCGGTTCCGTGTCCCTTCTGCGAAAGAATGTCATCGCGTCGTGAGATACGGCGCGGCTGCGGAGATTCACGAGAAGGGAACATGATATGGCTTCTCAGACATTGGAACGTCCGATGGCCACGGCGGGGGAGACCGGATGGACGACAACGATGGCACGGCGCGCTGCGGCAGCGGGCGAGTCCCTCGCCGTATCCACCCGCGGGCTCACCAAGCGCTACGGCGACACGACGGTCGTCGACGACATGGACCTCGAGGTGCCCGAGGGCGCGGTCTACGGCTTCCTCGGGCCCAACGGGGCGGGCAAGTCCACCACGATGAAGATGCTGCTCGGGCTCGTGCACGCATCAGGCGGCGAGGCCGTCGTGCTCGGGCGGGAGATGACCCCGGACAACCGCCTCGAGGTGCTGCGCGAAGTGGGCTCGCTCATCGAGGCCCCCAGCTGCTACCCGCACCTCACGGCGCGCGAGAACCTCGAGATCGTGCGGCGCCTGCGCGGGCTGCCCGAGAGCTGCATCGACGAGGTCCTTTCGGTCGTGCGCCTGGACGACGCGAAGACGCAGCGGAAGCTCGCCGGACACTTCTCCCTCGGC
This sequence comes from Collinsella sp. AM13-34, assembly GCF_003473055.1. Lineage (NCBI taxonomy): Bacteria > Bacillati > Actinomycetota > Coriobacteriia > Coriobacteriales > Coriobacteriaceae > Collinsella > Collinsella sp. AM13-34. Next base: position 35,279 of record NZ_QRLE01000021.1, read on the forward strand.
ATGAGGCAGCGCCTGGGCATCGCCGCCGCGCTCATGGGGCACCCAAGGCTGCTGCTCCTGGATGAGCCGACGAACGGCCTCGACCCCTCCGGCATCCACGAGATCCGCCAGCTCGTGCGCGAGATGCCGAGGCGCTTCGGCTGCACGGTCATCGTCTCCAGCCACCTGCTCTCCGAGATCGACCAGATGGCCGACCACGTGGGCATCATCAACAGGGGCCGCATGGTCTGGCAGGGGAGCATGGCCGACCTGCACGCCCGCGCGCGCCGATGGCTGGCGCTGCGCACCACGGACAACGCCGCGGCGGCGGGGGCGCTGCCGGGCGCGGTGGCCGACGGGGAGTGGCTGCGCATCAAGGCCGTGGACGACGCGACCGCCGGGCAGGTGACGCTCGGGCTCGCGAAGCGAGGCATCGGCGTCGTGCGGCTGGAGGAGCGCGTCGAGTCGCTGGAGGACATATTCCTTAAGCTCACGGAGATGGAGGCTACGCTGTAGCGGCTTCGCTGCGGCTTCCCCTGGTACCGCACCTTGCCCATCAAACCGTTGCTCGCGTACCAAAGTACGCGTCGCTCCTCTTTCGGGGCAATCTGCGGCACCAGGAAAACCCTTCGCATGGAACATCGCAGTTCACATTCTTCGACTGGAGGAAGACATATGCCATCTCAAGTTGTTGCATCGGACACCGGCCAGCCCGGCCTCGTCCAATCCGTCGCGCTCGAGTTTGCCAAGGCGCGCCGCAAGCACCTGTGGCTGGCGAGCCTGGGCCTGCTCGCGTTCCAGTTCGCCTGGCTCGTCGCGGGCGCCTCCAACACCGTGCGCCACAACCCTGACTTCGACGGCATCCTCTACATGCTGCCGCAGCTGAACGCCATCGTCCTGCCGCTGCTCTGCGCCATCGTGGCCTCCACCGTCACCGACGTGGAGAACCGGGCGAACATGTGGAAGCTGCTGCTCACCATGGAGGACGCCCGGCGCGTGGTCGCGGCCAAGTGGGCGGCGTGCCTCCTGATCCTCGCCGTGGTCGTGGGCGTCCAGACGGCGGGCGTGGCGGCGGTCGCGTACGGGATCGGGTTCCAACAGAACCTGCCGGGGCCGGCCCTGCTCGCCCGCTACGCGCTCAGCACGTTCGTCGTGTGCGCCATGCTCATCACCATCGTGCAGGCGGTCTGCCTCGCCACCGCCAACCAGTTCGCGCCGATGATCGTGGGCGTGGGCCTGTGCTTCCTCGGGCTCTTCATCGCCTACCTGCCTCCGGTGTTCAGCTGGTTCGTGCCGAGCGCGTACTTCTTCGTGTGTCGCCTCGTCGACGGCGCCTACGACGCCTCGCAGCACATGAGGTTCTGGGCGGCGCCGTTCCCGGCCGCGGGGCTCGCCGTCTGCGTCGCCGTGACCGTCGCCGCGTTCATCGCCTCCAGGCGCGCCTTCGCCGCCCGCGAGCTGTAGGGAGGTTTGATCATGCTTGCATCCTGCATATCCGCCGAGTTCATCAAGATGCGCCGGGCGCCCGTCTGGGCCGCCTTCGCCGCGCTGCCCGCCGTCTCCGCGCTCATCGGGAGCGCCAACTACGTGGCCAACCTCGACCTCCTCACGCCCGGCTGGGAGAACCTCTGGACCCAGCACACCCTGTTCATCTGCTACTTCTTCCTCCCGGCGCTCATCGGCGCGGGCGCGAGCTACCTGTGGCGGCTCGAGCACATGGGCTCCAACTGGAACGAGCTCATGGTCGCCCCGGTGCCCGCGCGCGACGTGTTCGTCGCCAAGCTCGCGGTCCTCGCCCTCCTGGACCTCGTCGCGTTCGCGGCCATGACGGCGTTCTTCGTCGCGAGCGGCATCGTCCTGCACGTGCCCGGCGCCTTCCCGGTGGCGTCGTTCGCCGAGCAGGTGGTGCTGGGCTGGATTGGGAGCCTCGCCATCTGCGGCATACAGCTCGTCGTTTCCATGCTCGTGCGCAACTTCGCCGTGCCGGTGGGCGTCGGGCTGGGTGGCGGGATCTTGGGGATCATGGCGGCGATGGGCGGCCTTGGCTACGTCTTCCCGTACGCGCTCATGCAGTCCGGGATGAACAGCAACGCCCTCGTGGTGCTCGACGCGCCGCACATCGCCCAGATCGCCGTGTTGAGCGTCGTCTACGTGGCCTGCTCGGTCGCCTTCGCTTCGGCCTGGCTCCGCACGCGCGACGTCGTCGCGGCGAAGTAGCGCCCGGCGTGCTCGTACAATGTGGTGTCGGGATGTGAGGTGATGGGATTGGACGTGAGGCCATGCGGGCCGGGCCTTTCCGGCGCCGCCGCGCCGTTGGACGCGTGGGACGACGCGCCCCTTCTGCGGCTCGCCGCGCCCGTGCTCTGCGTGGCGTGGGAGGCGGCGATGTTCGCCCGCGTGGTGTTCGCGGGGGCGGACCCCTCGCTGTCGGCGCCCTCGTCCCAGGCCGCCCTGTTCGTCCTCATGGCCGTCGGCTGCGCGGCGCTGTTCCTGCGCTACCGCCTTCCGGTCGTCTCCGTGCTCTTCGAGTCGGTCGTTGGCCTGCTGGCCTCGGTGATGGGCGCGCTCGCGTACGTGTACTTCCTCCCGCTCGTCGCGCTCTACGCCTGCGTGGCCCGCGCGCCCCGGCGCGAGGCGGCCGCGGGCGGCGTCGCCGCCGTTGCGACCGTCGCGCTCTCCGCCGTGGTCGACGGGTTCGCGGGTGCCTCCGCATCGCCCTCCCCCTCGCTTGCGATGTCGCTCGCCGGCATCGGGTACCCGCTCATGCTGGTGCTCGGGGCGGCGCTGCTCTCGCGCTTCCGCTTGCAGCGCCTCCGGGAGGCGGAGGCGGCCGCCCGCGCCGAGGCGGAGCGCGACCGCGCGCTCGCCAAGAGCCGCATCGCCGCCGAGCTGCACGACTCCGTGGGACACGACCTCACGGCCATCGTCGCGCTCTCGGAGGGGCTCGCCGGCGCGACCGGGGACGAGCAGCTCGACCGGGGACGAGCAGCTCGACCGGGCCATCGCGAGCATCAACGAGCTGGCGCGCTCGGGGCTCGCCGACACGCGCCGCGCCGTGCGGGCGCTGGCGGGCGAGGCGAGGAGCACGGCGGCGCCATCCGCTCTGCCGGGTTCCGCGCCCACCGAGAAGCCGGCCGAGCGGCATCGCTGGGACGAGATCGCCGCTCTTCTTGGGTCCGTCCGCGCCGCCGGCGTCACGGCCGCCCTCACGGAGACGGGCGTGCGCCCGGACGACCCCTCCCAGGCCGGCCTCGCCTTCCGCGTCTGCCGCGAGGGCGTCACGAACGCGCTGCGCCACGCCGCGGGGCTCTCGCGGCTCACGGTCTCGGTGGACCACGGCGGGGATGGCTCTGCCGACGTCGCAATCCGCGACGATGGAACCCCTGGCGAGGGGGCCGGGGGTCCGGGCACCGGCATGGGCCTCTCCCGCCTGCGCAGAGAGGTCGGGGAATCGGGCGGAACCCTCTCCGCCGGTCCGGTCGGCGAGGGCGGCTGGTGCCTCAAGGCGCATCTGCCGTCATTGGTGGGGGCCGGCGAAGGGGAGGGGGAGCCCGATGGCGACGAATAGCGGCATCGCGGGAGCGGCCGCGTCCGTGCGCATCCCCGTCATGATCGTCGACGACCAGCCCGAGACCCGCCTGGGCCTCGCGCTCATGGTGCGGCGCGACCCGGGCCTCGCCATCGTGCTCGAGGCGGAGGACGGCCGTCAGGCCATCGACCGCATCGAGCGGGCCGAGGAGCTCGGGCGCGACCTGCCTCGCGTCGTCCTCATGGACGTGCGCATGCCCGTCCTCGACGGCATCGACGCCACCGCCGCCATCACCCGCCGCTGGCCGAACGTCTATGTGCTCATGCTCACCACCTACGACGAGGACGACTACGCCTTCGGCGGGCTCGAGGCGGGCGCCTCCGGCTTCCTCCTCAAGGACGTCCGCGCGGGCGAGCTCTGCCGCGCCGTCCGCTCGGTGGCCGACGGCGACGCCGTGCTCACGCCCCGCGTCACGCGCGAGGTCCTCGCCCGGAGCGTGCGCGCCTCCGGTCAGGATAAGCGCGCGGCCGAGCTGCGCAGCGCGTTCCGCCGGCTGACCGACCGCGAGCGCGAGGTCTGCGCCCTCGTCGCCGACGGCCTCTCCAACGCCGAGATCGCCGAGCGCCTTACCGTCCAGCCCGCGAGCGCCAAGCGCGCCGTCACGCGTATCCTCGCCAAACTGGGCCTGCGCGACCGCACCCAGATAGCCGTCAAGTGGTACCAGGCCGGGCTGTTAGGTGGCGCTTGAAAGCGAAAGGCGGTGCAGGCGTGAAAGAACGCCCGCGGCAATCGCCGCGGGCGCCCCTCGTCATGGACGACTCTCTTTAGCGGGGTTCGAGCCGTCGCTCCTAGTTCGAGAGCGTCACCTCACCGCCGCCCTGGAGCTGGTCCTCGGGCACCTGATATGCGGTTTCACGAGTGAGTCACCGTCGCCTACCCCTCGCGCGACCCCCGTGACCCCATCCCGCTCCTCCACCACGCCACGGCGAGCTGGGTGCGGTCGCGCAGCCCGAGCTTGGCGAGCACGCGGCTCACGTTCCTTCGGACGCTCGCGGGCTCCATCACCATGCGTGCGGCGACCTCCTCGTTCGAGAGCCCCTCGCCCACGAGGGACGCCGTCTCGAGCTCGCGGGGCGATAGCGAGGAGAGCGCCTCCAGGAGGCGGACCCGCTCGGGGTCCTCGGCGGCGCCTGGGACGGCGCGGGCCACGACCTCCCGCGTCACGCGGGGTGTGAGCACGGCGTCGCCGGCGGCGAGCGCGCGGACGGCCCGGCACAGTTCGCGGGCGGTGGCGTCCTTGAGCAGGAACCCGGCCGCGCCGGCGGCGAGCCCGCCCAGCGCGTAGTCGTCCCTGTCGTAGGTCGTGAGCAAAAGCGTCCGCACGGAGGGGAAGCGCGAGGCAACCTCGCGGGCGAGCGCCACGCCGCCCGTCCCGGGCATGCGCACGTCCGAGACGACGACGTCGGGCAGGGGCTCGCCGGTACCCTTCCGGCGCGCGAGCTCCGCGAGCGCCGCCCCTCCGTCGTCAGCGGTGGCGACCACGGAGAGCCCCGGGTCGCGCCCCACCATCATGGAGAGGCCCATCCTCGCCGATGCCTGGTCGTCGACGAGCATCACGCGTATCATCTCGGGCTCCCTCCGCCGTCTCCGGGGGCTTGCCCCCGCGGGTCCCAGCCCGCGTCGATCGGCCCGCCGCCCGTCCTTTCCTCCGCGTCGGCGACGAGGCCGGCGAGCTCGCGCACCGTCTCGCGGGTCTGCGCGAGCCCCGCGCGCGCCTCCGCGTTGATGACGGCGACCGCCGCGTCGACCCGCTCGTCTCCGGTGCCCCCGCCCAGCCCCTCGCAGAGCGTCACGATGGCGGTGAGCCGCTGGCCCACCGAGTCGTGGAGCGAGGCGGCCATGCGGGCCTGCCGCTCGGCCTGGTCGCGGCGCGCCTCGGCGGCCATGGCGCGCGCCCTGGACACCCGGGC
>NZ_QRLE01000022.1:0-40255 GCF_003473055.1 Collinsella sp. AM13-34
ACAATCGTCAATATCGGTCGGAGGGGTGGCTTTGTAAAGCCGTTTGTCTCCACCCGCATAGCGGGTGGTTTAAAGCTGGCCGCTGCGCGGCCAGCAGACTAAAGTCTTGAAAGAAAAGAGGGGGCTGTCCCGCGTTGGCGGAACAGCCCCCCTCTGGCTCGATATGTGCGAAACGGCTCGTTAGAAACCCTGACCGTTGCCCTGACCCTGGCCCTGCTGGCCAAGCAGCTCCTCCAGATACTGGCGCAGCTGCTCGTCGGTAATACCGCCGTTGCCGGTATCGGTCGCGCTGTCGTTCTGCTGCTGGTTCTGCAGCTCCTCGTCGGAGCCCAGCTCGACCGTGACCTTCTTCTCTTCCTTGCCGCGCATGAGCGTGATCTCGACCTTCTCGCCCACCTCGTGGCTGCGCAGCGCGATGATCAGACCATCGGCGCTCGAAATCTCATCGTCGCCCAGCTTGGTGATGACGTCGCCCTCCTGGATGCCGGCCTTGGCGGCGGGACCGTCCTCGACGACGCTCGCCACGTACGCGCCGCTATCGGTGCTCAACTTGTTGGTGCGGGCGTTGAGCGCGTTGACGCTCGAAAGCGTAGCTCCCAGGTACGGGTGCACCGGCGTCTTACCGTCGATAATCTGGTCGGCAATGTTCTTGGCGTAGTTAACGGGAATAGCAAAGCCCACGCCCGAGCTGGAGCCCGAATAGCTCTCGATGAGCGAGTTGATACCCACAAGCTCGCCGTTATCGTTAACGAGCGCGCCGCCGGAGTTGCCCGGGTTGATGGCGGCATCGGTCTGGATCATGTTGGCATAGATGGTGTTACCGTTGGTAGAGCTCATGGCCGTGGAGCGATAGAGCGCCGAGACGATACCCGTGGAGACAGACTGCTCGTTGCCGAACGGCGAGCCGATCGCCATGACCCACTCGCCCACGTTGAGCTTGGAGGAGTCACCGATCTCGATCGGCGTGAGCTTGGAGGCGTCGGCGTCCTTGAGCTTGATGACGGCCAGGTCGCTCGAGGCATCGTTGCCCACGAACTCGGCCTCGTAGGTGGTGCCGTCATCCATGGTAACCACGTACTGGTCATAGCCATCGACCACGTGGTTGTTGGTGAGGATATGGCCCTCGGTATCGAGCACCACGCCCGAACCGACGCTGCCCGAGTTGTCCGACTCGTCGGCAGACTGCGAAAGCGAGCCATTCTGGCCGCCGCTCGAAGTGGCGGTGATGGAAACCACGGAGGGCAGGGCCTTGGCAGAAACGGCCTCGGCCAGCGTGGTGTCCTCGGAATCAATCGTAATCTTTTGCGTCGATGAACCCGAAGCACCCGCCGTCACGGCATTCTTGCCGCCACCGATATTGAGCGTGCCACTCATAATGAGCGCGATGACCAGCAGGGCTCCGCAGGCGCAGCCGGCGAGCGCCGTAATAAAGATCGGCAGCTTTTTGGTCTTAGTCTTGACCACTGTGTGCTTGTTTACAACCTGTTGGCCGCCCAGCGGCTTGCCGGTCTGCGTGTCGTATGCCTGCACGTAGGGAATGTTGCTGTCGGCAGGCGTCGACTCCACCTGCACACGCGGCTGCTGCTGGGTCTCGCCGGCGTTGCCCGCATCCTGGGGACGCTGGGAATCGTTCTCGCTCATGGCTGCGATCCTTTCGTCAAATAACCAAAGGCCCGCCAAACACGTGGCGGGCCATCGTTGTTCACGTTGAGTTGTACCCCAATATGCGGGCGCAAGTGTATGAGAACGCAATCTTTTAGGAAGGCTTAAGTTCTGTTGCAGGCCCAAAAAGGAACCCGCACCTGCGTCAAAACCACCACAAAGGTGCCTGTCCCCTTTGTGGTGGAAATCTAGTCCTTAAACAGATAGCCCACGCCGCGGACGGTGGTGATGTGCGCCGCGATCTGCGGGCCCACCTTGGAGCGGATGCGTCGGATGTGCACGTCGACGGTACGCGTGCCGCCGCAGTACTCAAAGCCCCACACGCGGTGCAGCAGCACCTCGCGGCTGTAGGCACGGTTGGGGTGCGTCGCCAAAAAGCTCAGCAGCGAGTACTCCATCAGCGTCAGGTCGATGGGCTCGTTATCGAGTGTCACCTGGTAGGTGGCAAGGTTGATCTCGAGGTTATCGATGTTGAGCACATCGTCGGCGGTGACGGTCTCCTCCTCGCCCATCAGGCGCTGCGCGCGAGCCTTGAGCTCGTTGGGCGTCGCCGTGGGGCATACAAAGTCGGCATGCGCGTGATTGGGCAGACGCAAGGTGCCGAGCGCCTCGTCGTCAACGATCACCAGCATGGGGACGCCACCACGATCGTCAAGCCACTTGGCAATCTGATCGATGCGGTCGCTGCGGATGCCATCTGAATCGAGAATCAGCAGGTCAAAGTCGTGCGCCGCAGTTGGCGAATCGGGGGTTGCCAGGCTCACCTCGACACCCAGGGTAGTCGTCAAGCTGCGGGCAAACTCGTGGAAGCGCGTCGTGCGCGCCATGAACAGGGCACTCTTTTCGGACATATCGGCCTCCAAAGAAATGAGCTCAATCGTACTGGAACAAGCCAGCGCGATTAGGAGTTCGCCAGGTAGTGCTTGATCTCCCACTCGGTGATCGTAGACTCAAACTTATGCCACTCGTCGCGCTTCTTTTTGAGGAAGAAGCTGTGGATGTGCTCGCCGAGGGCATCCTTCATAAACTGCGAGTCCTCAAACACGTCGAGCGCCTCTTTGAGCGAGCGCGGCAGCGGCGCGTAGCCGGCCTCGACCATCTGACGGTCGGTAAGCTTGAGCGTCTCGGCCGTTGCCTCGGGCGGGAGCTCCAGCTTGCGCTCGATGCCGTCCAGACCAGCCGCCAGCGTGACGGCGTTGACCAGGTACGGATTGGCCATGGGGTCGGGGCTGCGAAGCTCGATGCGCGTGGACAGCTGCTTGCCGGGCTTGTAGACCGGAATGCGGACCATACTCGCGCGGTTGCGCAGGCCCCACGTGGCGTACTGTGGCACGGAGTCGCCGCCCGTCGTGATGCGCTTGTACGAGTTGACCGTGGGGTTGGTGATGGCGCTGATCTCGCGGGCATGCGCCAGGATGCCAGCCATATAGTGCTTGGCGACGTCGGAGAGATGGTACTTCTCGTCGTCCTCGCCCCAAAACACGTTGTTGCCGTCGTGGTCGAATAGCGACTGGCACAGGAACATGGCACTGCCGTCCTCGCCCGCCAACGGCTTGGGCATAAAGGAGGCGTGGCAACCGCTCTCGTAAGCTTGCTGTTTAATGATGAGCTTGGCCGTGGTAATGGCGTCGGACATGCTCAGGGCCTCGGCGTGGCGCAGGCTCATGCCGTGCTGCGAGCGACCGGCGGCGTGGAAGGTGTACTCCACGGGCACGGACATCTTCTCGAGCGTAAGGACCGTGTTGCGACGCAGGTCGCGCGCGGCGTCGCTCACCGAAAGATCGAAGTAGCCCACGTTGTCGAGCGGCTCGGGGGTGTGCTCGTCGGGGAAGTAGTAATACTCCAGCTCGGCACCAACGTTGAGTAGGTAGCCGGCCTTCTCGGCCTTGTGGAACATGCGGCGCAGGGCATCGCGCGGGTCGCCGGCGAAGGGCTTGCAATCGGGGGTGCATACGTCGCAAAACACACGGGCGACGCCGTTGTGGCTCGGACGCCACGGCAAAATCTGGAAGGTCGAGGCATCAGGGAACGCCAGCATGTCGGCTTCCTCGGGCGTGGCAAAGCCCTCGATGGCCGAGCCGTCAAAGCCAATGCCCTCCTCAAAAGCGACCTCGAGGTCCTCGGGGCTAATAGCAAAGTTTTTGAGGCGGCCGAGAATGTCGACAAACCACAGACGCACAAAGCGGATATCACGCTGCTCTACGGAGCGGAGTACGTAATCGATGTTCTGCTGGTTCATGTCGCTCCCCTTTCTTTCGGGCGGGTTTCGACTGGTCTATATCGCAGATACTATCGCAGAAAAATGTTTCCGCAGGGTTAAAGCGTATCAAGCGCTCAAAAAAACGTGCGCGAGCAGACCGTTGCGAACGAGCGGCTAGCGTAAGGTCGAGGCGCGGTGTTCGATGTGGCCGGGGATCTCGATGCGCTTGGGGGCGAGCTTTGCGGCATCGCCCACCGTAGTGGTAACGATGTCGATGCGTTCGGACAGACGCTCGACTACGCGCTCGGCAATGGTAAGAGTGTCCTGCGCTGCCGTGGTCACACCGCCAAAGAGCACGTGGTTCCAGGGATAGTCGTCAAACGTTGCGATCTTGAGACCCGCCGGCAACGAAGGTCCCAACTGTGCCAGCGCCTCGGTCAGGCGCAGGAAGACCAGACCGTTGACGGCAATGAGGCCGAGCTTTTTACCCGCATAGCCGCGGATGGTCTCGTCCAGGCGACTGACACCCTCGACGCCACCGTCGGCCAGGGTGACGACCTCGCCCGCAAGACCGCGGCGCGAAAGCTCGTCGGCAAACGCCTCGGCGCGTTCGCGACGCACGGGGCTGTCGTCGCTTGCCTCGGTGAGCAGGCACAGGCGCTCGCTGCCCGCAGAGGCCAAGGCGTCTACCAGGCCGGCGACCAGCTCACGGTTGTTGGAGGTCACCAGATCGACACCGCCGTCGGCAACATCGCGGTCGAGCAGCACGACGGGCAGGCGTCCCGCAGCCTCGGCGATCGCCTTGTCGTTGCCTCCGCAGGTATTGACGACCAGGCCGTCCACGCCGGCATCGATAAGTCTGGTGAGCGACTCTGCCTCCTTGGCGGGGTCGTTGCCGCTAATGGCCGTCATGAGCGAGCAGCCGCGCGCGGCGGCGCTGGCGGAAAGCCCTTCGAGCATGGCGCTGGAGAACGGGTTAGCAATGTCGGCCAAGATCACGCCGATGAGGTTGGTACGCGAGCTGCGCAGATTGCGCGCGGCGGCACGTGGACGATAGCCGGTGCGCTCGATAACTGCCGCGATGCGAGCACGGGTTTCCTCGGTCATCTGCCCAGGGCGGTTGTTGAGATAGCGCGAGACCGTGGCCGGGCTCACGCCCGCCTCGGCAGCAATGTCCTTAATCCTCATCTGCGCCATAGCGCACCCCGTTTCCCAATTGTCGGCAGTCTGAGCCATTTTAGGCATTTTTTTAAAAATCTCGCTTGCAAAACGTTGTAGATGAGTATACTACAACTCGAAACGAAACCGATTTCGTAAACCGATTTCGGCAAGCGTTGGCACGGAGGTGCAAAGATGTACCCTACCGTCTTGGCACCTCCGTGCCAACGCCATATCAAAGGTGTACGCACGAGCAAGAAGGAGCTGCGCGACCATGGGTAAAACGGTTCTTACCTTCGGCGAGATCATGATGAGGCTCTCGCCCAAAGATCATCTGCGCATTGAGCAGGCGACCGAGTTTGATGTCCGCTACGGCGGCGCCGAAGCCAACACCGCGCTTTCCCTGGCCTACCAGGGTGACAAGGCAGCTTACGTCTCCGTTGTCCCGGCCAACCGTCTGGGCGAGTGCGCCCTGCGTTCGCTGAAGGTCTACGACGTCGATACCTCGCGCGTCGTGCGCCAGGGCGACCGTCTTGGCTCCTATGTGTTTGAGGTCGGCGCCTCGCAGCGCGGCAACGGCTGCGTCTACGACCGCAAGTACTCTGCCATCAACATGGCCAAGCGCGACGTCTTTGACTGGGATGAGATCCTCAAGGGTGTCGATGTCTTCTACTTCTCCGGCGTGACGCCCGCCGTCTCCGACGAGATGGCCGCCGCCTGCAAGGATGCCCTCACCGCCTGCCGCGCCAAAGGCATCGCCACCGTGTGCGACGTGAACTATCGCGGCAAGATGTGGTCGCCCGAGAAGTCGCAGGCCACCATGAAGGAACTCCTGCCGCTCGTTGACATCTGCATTGCCAACGACGAGGACGCTCCTGCCGGCCTCGGTATGACCTGCGTCTCCGGCTCCCTTGCCCACGGCATCGAGGAACGCGACACCTACGTCGAGATGGCCCGTCAGATCTGCGCCGAGTACGGTTGCAAGAAGGTCGCCTCGGTCGTCCGCAACATCTCCTGCGTCGAGCGCTCCATTTGGATGGGCATGCTCTTTGACGCCGAGAGCGGCGAGCACTGGTTCTCCCCCGCTCACGACGTGCACGTGCTCGAGGGCGTTGCCGCCGGCGACGCTTTCAACGCCGGCCTCGTCCATGCCCTCATCAACGACTTTGACCCGCAAGACGCCGTCAACTACGCGATTGCGGCCTCGATCCTCAAGCTCACCATCAAGGGCGATTCCAACCTGGTGACCGCAGACGAGATCGCAGCCGTGGCATCCGCCGCCGACGGTGGCACCCGCGTCGCCCGTTAATTCGTTCCCCATTCCGCGGACTGCAGCTTTCCATACCCATACCCCTGCAGCCCGCTCCCCGATTCCTCCGGCCAGGTAGAACCACTTAGTCCCATTCCGGTTTTGTCTGGCATTCCTTCACGACTGGCCTCGTAGCCGGTTCCGAAATTGCTTGTGACCCAAGCAGTGCCTCCGATAACCAATCCGGAACCGGCTCATGGCCAATCTTCTTTGGCAATCACGCGCCCGTGCGCGCCTCACATCGAAAGGAACACTATGTTCGATCAGTTCTACACCACGCTTGAATCCCTGGGCATCGTGCCGGTCGTCGTGCTCGATAAGGTCGAGGACGCCGCACCGCTCGCCCACGCCCTTATGTCTGCCGGCATGAAGTCCGCCGAGGTCACCTTCCGCACCGCCTGCGCCGCCGAGTGCATCGCCGCCATGGCTGAGGCCGAGCCCGAGATGTGCGTCGGCGCCGGCACCGTCCTGACTGTCGAGCAGGTTGAGCAGGCCCGCGCCGCCGGTGCCAAGTTCATCGTCTCCCCGGGTTACAACGAGGACGTCGTGAAGCACTGCATCGACATCGACTTGCCCGTCCTTCCCGGCACCGTGACCCCCTCCGAGGTTACCGCCGCCGAGAACCTGGGGCTCAAGGTCACCAAGTTCTTCCCCGCGGCTCAGTATGGTGGCCTGAACACCATCAAGGCCCTCGCCGCTCCGTTTGTCGGCCATCGCTTTATGCCCACCGGCGGCGTGAGCACTGCCAACGTCGAGGAGTACCTGAGCTCCTCCGCCATCATCGCCTGCGGTGGCACCTGGATGGTCAAGCCCGCCCTGTTCGCCGATGGCGACTTCTCCAAGGTCGAGCAGATTGCCCGCGAGGCCATGGACGTCGTCAAGAAGGTCCGCGGCTAGGTTTAGCTCTCTATCGTGAAAGGGGGCGTGCCCTAGACCTCGCCCCCTTTCTTTTAAAGCGGCTCGGAAGCGCGCCGTTTCCGTCACGAACAAGAACCAAAACCGTCTTGTATGCTGATAGAACGTGACGGAAGCGACACGCGCCCGAGCCGCTTTGCCTACTCGGCTGGCAGTCGCGCCCAGCTGAGCCACTTCGACAAAAGCCGAGCCACCAAAACAGCTGCGGCGCCGTCTGGAGGAATGGACCCTTGCTTCCGGTTTTTTCCTCCAAGCGGCGCCGCAGCCTTTTCATGCCCCGATTGCACCCCCGCACTTGCGGTGAAACACGGACTGCTTACGCCGCCAAAGCCGCAAAACAGCCCCTATTTAACCGCAACTAATGTAGGGAACGAGTTAGATGGCCGAGTCTTTAGGCAGCTCAAAATAGTCGGGATGCAAGGCGATAACCGGTCCCTGTTCCTCGGGCATCAGATGCAGGTGTGTCTCTGCCAGATAGCTCGCCGTGTCGGTATCGCCCCTCTTAATGGACTCGAGAATCCGGCGATGCTGACGACGAATCGGCTCCCAATCCATATCCTGCGACACCATACGCAACCAGTTGTACCGCTCAAAATGCGTATTGACGCTCTTCATCCAATCCCACAACATGTGGCGGCCGGCAATCTCAAAGCACGTCTCGTGGAATAGGTTGTCCAGATCGAAAAAGCGACGCGTTTCGCTATGGTCGAGCGACTCGGACTCGGCAAGAATCTGCTCGAGCCGATGTTTTTGCTCAGGCGTGGCGGCAGAGCAACATTTAATGAGTACGCTTCTCTCGAGTTTCTCACGCAAGAAACAGGCGTTCTCGGCGCGCTCCATGCTGATTTTTGAGACATAGGTGCCGCTTTTGGGACGCGTTTCCACTAGCTCCTGCTCACGCAGGCGCACAAAGGACTCGCGAATGGGCGTGCGCCCGATTCCCGTCTCCTTTTCCAGACCAATCGCCGAAAGGCGCGTGCCGGGCCTGAGCTCGGCATAGATGATCTTAGAGCGCAGTGCGTTGTATGCCTGATCTTGCAGGCTCTGATAATGCTGGTGCTGTTCCATAAAGCCCTCGGATGAAGCCCACGGTTTGTCGAATATCACCACGTAATACTATCGCATCGACACGCCCCAGCTCCCAATCAGTCTTTTTGGGACGGGGCTCTTTTAGCTACCCTGGCCCGCAGATCGGCCCCCCTTGCCACAAAAGTGGCCCATCTACTACGTTAACACGGATAGCCTCGGCCATACCGAAAACCGTGAAAACAAAACCGCAGGTAGATAGCTTGTCGATTTTCGAAAAAACCGACTATGGTTGACCCCTGCGGCTTAAACGTAGTAGATAGGCCCTTTTCGTGGCGCAGCACTACTGCACCCCAAATTGGCACCCCGAGCCTGTTATAAGTTGCTGTGAAATACGGACGGTTGATAATCAAGGGTTGAAAATCAAGGCGCGCTATACGGCTTGCTATATCTCACTATACTTTGCTGTACGTCGCTGTACTTTGCTTTAACTTGACAATAATCGGCCCGTTACCATCCGGGATATAACGGACCCCAAGCCAACGCTGGCTTGGGGCCCGTCTTGTACCATGGCTCTTTTGGACTATGAGCGCTCGTATTTCGTGGCCCGCCCGGTTCCCTGCCTTACGATTGCATTCCGTTCAAGCAGAGATTCGAGTGCCGCCAACGTCCGCATGCGGCTCAGCCCCGTCTGTTTTTCAATCTCGCTTCGCGACATAATTCGCCCGCCCGACAAGGCCTTGAGAACCTGGACCTCTTCCTCGGACCCTTCAAAGGCATCGGTAACGGGCAATGTGACGGCCACCATGCCGCCGCGAACATCAAAAATTGGTTGATTGATCGAATCGCGATAGGCACGTCTAATGCGCGCGATTCCCGTACCAAATTTCTCGATGTAATCCAGCTTTAAGAAGGCCTCTGCAACGATGGGGTTTCTGAGCACGGATATCTGCCCATACAGGTATTGTTCCGTCGTCAACCCGGCGGGCAGCGATCCAGGGGAGGTCACAACGACACGATCATCGTACAGGGCAATTTGAACGTTCGCTCGAACGTCCCACGTCCGATGCACCAAAGCGTTTGCAACAGCTTCGCGGAATGCCTCAAGAGGAATTCGATCGGTTTGGACGCGCTCCATCCCTTCGATACGCTCATAACGGTAGTAGCGTGCAAACATAGCCACCGCCCTGTCCGCCTGCTCAATTGCGGATACATTTGTCGCCGCCTCGCGATCCAAGATCACATCCTCGGTATCGCCAAAACGGACGCAGTCGATGCCTGGAAAATCATTCTTATCCGCTAAAATCGCCGCGGCATTGGTATAGCCATCCTTGCCGAGCAAGCGGAGCGTACGCATGATATCCGGCGTTAGCTCGGAA
Organism: Collinsella sp. AM13-34; assembly: GCF_003473055.1. NCBI lineage: Bacteria > Bacillati > Actinomycetota > Coriobacteriia > Coriobacteriales > Coriobacteriaceae > Collinsella > Collinsella sp. AM13-34. The sequence goes on from NZ_QRLE01000022.1 coordinate 9,650, forward strand.
ATGCCGAGGTGTTCAACACACTTATGCTCGAGCGTATGAAAGCCCAAGTCCTGGCGAGCCGACGTGAGCGCGTCGAACGTCACGTTGCTGCCTTCGAGCGTCAGCCTGCCATACTCAAACCGGTCGACCTCCACCGTTGCCGAATCGTTTCGTCTGTAGGCCTTTCCCTTGCTTCGATAGGGTTTGTCCTGTCCCTCATAAACCGTAAGGATTACGGTCCCGTGTTTCTCATCGGACTCGAGCGTGTAACGGGGAGCGGGATCCAAGCTGTCATTAATCATGTTCTCAATGCGGAGACACTCTGCGACCGGATCTGCAAGGCCGACAGCCACGCCCTCGTCATCAACGCCAAACTCAATCTTGCCCGTCCCGTAGTTTGCATAGGCGCTCACCGTTTTAAGAAACGTCGGCGTAACGCTTTCCTTGTATTCGACTGTAGGGCTCTCTCTAACAACCATATGCACAACCCCCTCGTTTCGTACCATTCATAACCGTATTATAAGACGAAAACCGTTTGCGTACTGATTTATATAAGACGCAAACTGTTTTCGTCTTGATTTGCGTACGGAATTAAGACGCATAATTTCGCTTTCGTATGGCTCAATACCGGACGCAGACTGTTTTCGTCTGTCAATACGTCTGAAATCCAAACGAAAAGAGCCCCGAGCTCGTATGAACTCGGGGCTCTTTGTGCCGCACATCTATGAGAGGAAAAATTCGATGCGTACGGGCGCTACCCCATGAAGCCGCCCTGGGATGGCGGCAACCTCGCCGTTACCCGTCTGATGGGTGTGCTCAAGGCATCCGTTCCCCTCTTTATCGACGTAACGGGCAAAAAAGTTCGTCGAGGAGACCATCCGCACGCACCACGGTGTGGCCGACGCCATTGAGACGCGCAACCCCACCGCCGCTCACGATGCGATGTATCTGCACCTGGTCTACAACCGCAATATGATTGCGGAAGGCACACAAACAAAAGGCATTTAAGGCTCGACAATAATCTTTCTTTGATAAAACGCAGGCAGCGAGCGCTTGCGTTTTATCAAATGGTGCAATGGGGTCAGGTTTACATGCATCAACTTAGCGCAAAGTAACCTGGCCCCCATGCGCCAAGGGGTTGACTAGAGTTCGCAGGCGATCTTGTAGCCATCGCCGATAGCGTCGCGGATGTTGCCGCACTTCTGGGCATCGCCCAGCACGTGGGTGGCAACACCGGCTGCAGCCAGGTCGTCGGCCAGCTTGGTGTTGGGACGATAACCCATGGCGAGCACCAGCGTATCGGCATCGGCGATGGTGTGGACCTCGCCGTCCTTTTCGTAACTGATGGCGTCCTCGGTAATCTCGGTCACCTTGGCCTCGGTCAGCACGTGAACGCCCTTGGAGAGCATGCGCGTGATGAGCACCGCGCGACCGGCGCCACCCTCGTTGGCGGCAAGCGTCTTGGTCATCTCGATGACGGTGACATCGCGGTTGGCCGGCGACAGATCGTTGACCAACGGGGCCAGGTAATCGGCCGTCTCGCAGCCAACGGTGCCGCCGCCCACAATAACGATCTTCTTGCCCGGGAAAGCCTTGCCGCCCAGCAGGTCATCAGCCGTCATGACCTGCTTAAAGCCCTGCATGAATGCCGGCGCGATGGGTTCGGCGCCATAGGCCAGGACAACCTCGTAGCCCGCGTAGTCGCGCTGGATGTCCTCGGCGGTCAGCTCGGTACCAAAGACGCATGTGACGCCGGCCTCGGCCAGGCGACGGTACTGATACTTGATCACGCGCGTGAGCTCCTGCTTTGCCGGCGGAACGGCTGCGATGCGCATCTCGCCGCCCGGCTCGTCCTGCTTGTCCACGAGCACCACGTTATGGCCGCGCTTGGCGGCAATGTAGGCTGCCTCCATGCCCGCGGGACCGGCACCCACAACGAGCACGTTCTTTGCCTCGGCGGCAGGCTCGTAGCCAGCCTCGTCGCGCTCCACGTCCGGATTGACGGTGCAGGAGATGCGCTTGCCAAACATGATGCCGTTCAAACAGCGCAGGCAACCGATGCAGGGACGGATCTCGTCGGCGTTGCCGGCAGCCGCCTTGTTGCAGAACTCGGCATCGCACAGGTTGGCGCGGCCCATCATGCAGATGTCGGCGGCGCCGTCCTCGATCAGTTCCTCGGCAATCCATGCCTCGTTGATGCGGCCGACCGTGGCAACGGGAATGTTCACATGCTTCTTGATCTCGCGCGAGCAGGCGGCGTGCGAGGCCTGCTGCGTACCGGCGGCGGGAATGGCGGAGCCGCGCTTGATGGTGGTGCCGCCCGACACGTGGATCATGTCGACGCCGGCCTTCTCCAGGCGACGCGAGACGCAGATCATGTCGTTGAGGGTCAGACCGCCATCGGTGTACTCGTCGCCCGAGATACGGACGTCGATGATGAAGTCCTTGCCGCAGCGCTCGCGAATCTCGGCGATGACCTCGAGCAGGAAGCGCATGCGGGCGTCGAGCGAGCCGCCGTACTCGTCGGTGCGCTTGTTGTAGAGCGGAGTCAAAAAGCCGCCGAGCATACCGTGGGCGTGCGCCGCATGGACCTCGACGCCATCGACACCGGCCTTCTGCATACGCACGGCAGCGTCACCGAACTGATGCGTGAGCTCGTGAATCTCATCGACCGTGATGGGGCGCGGCGCCTCGCGGGCATAGGACGGGCCCACAAAGGACGGAGCGATCAGGCGCGGCGTGCCCGGAATGTTAAAGGCCATGTAGGCGGGGTGGAAGAGCTGCGGCATGATCTTGCAGCCGTACTCGTGGACGGCTGCAGCAAGCTTTTCCCAGCCGGGGATAAACGTGTCGTCGTAGCAGCACATGTCACCCGGCAGATAGGTATAGGTAGGCTCGACCGTCACGACCTCGGTGATGATCAGACCCACGCCGCCCTTGGCACGGGCGCGGTAATGGTCGACCAAATCGTCGGTCACATAGCCGTGATCGGCCAGGTTGGTAGACACCGGCGGCATAAAGACGCGGTTCTTGACCTCGGTCGTACCGACCTTGATCGGGCTAAAGAGCATCGGGTAGGCGGAGGACTCCATACAGGGTTCCTTTCATTTGAGCCGCTCGGCGGCAGTTGCTAACGTACCTATCGTATCAGCAACCGCGCTGTACCCGACCGTACACGCTCCCCCGGCTTTTACTCAACCCACAAAAAGTTGCGGTGGAATACGGAGTAGATAAGGCCTTTGACAGCCAAAACGGTCCGTATTTCACCGCAACTGATGGGCGGGGTGGAATTGAGGGCTCAGATAGTCAGTCATGCCCTCATCCGCCACTCCCTCACCTACAGCGCGCCGTCCAGCATAAGGTTCACCTTGAGCACGTTGACCGTGGGCTCGCCGAACACGCCGAGGAAACGGCCCTTGGTGCACTGGGCGATGATGTCGCGCACCTCGCCTTCGCTCTTGCCCGTGGCCTTCGCCAGGCGCGGTACCTGGTACTCGGCGGCATCGGGGGAGATCTCGGGGTCGAGCCCTGAGCCAGAACACGTCACCAGGTCGACGGGCACGGCATCCATGCCGGCGTCGGGGTTGGAGGCGCGAATCTTCTCGACGCGCGCGTCCACAAGCTGCCGGTACTCCTCACTCGCCGGGGACAGGTTGGACGGGGCACCATACGCCACGAGCTCGCCGTCTTCGCCTTCGACAATTGACACGTTCTGGATGCGGCCCCACATGTGGTCCTCGTCCTCGAAGTTCTGGCCGATGAGCTCGGAGCCCACAACCTTGCCGTCGACCGTAATGAGCGAACCGTTCGCCTGATACGGGAACGCAACCTGGGCGATGCCGGTCACGACGAGCGTATAGCCCAGGCCGCAGACAACGGTAAACAGCGCGAACACGCCAAGTGCGCGCGATGCAACACCTTTGAACATACAAACCTCCACTTACATAATGCCGCAGAACGCGAGCAGCATGTCGATGAGCTTGATGAATACGAACGGGGCAACAATGCCGCCCAGACCCCACACGAGTAGGTTGTGGGTCAGCAGCTGTCCAGACGGGACCTCGCGGTACTTAACGCCCTTCAGCGCGGCCGGGATCAGCGCGACGATAACGAGCGCGTTATAGATGATGGCCGAAAGAACCGCGGACAGTGGGCTTGCCAGACCGAGGATGTTGAGCGCGCCAAGGCCCGGGTAGATCGGCGAGAACAGGGCCGGGATGATAGCGAAGTACTTCGCCATGTCGTTAGCCACCGAGAAGGTCGTGAGCGAACCGCGGGTCATGAGCAGCTGCTTGCCAATACGCACGACCTCGATGAGCTTGGTGGGGCTGGAGTCGAGGTCGACCATGTTGCCGGCCTCCTTGGCAGCCTGGGTTCCGGTGTTCATGGCCACGGCGACGTCCGCCTGGGCGAGCGCCGGCGCGTCGTTGGTGCCGTCGCCGGTCATGGCGACCAGGTGACCCTCACGCTGGAACTCGCGGATCTTCTCGAGTTTGCCCTCGGGGGTGGCCTCGGCCAGGAAGTCGTCAACGCCGGCCTCGGCGGCGATTGCCGCGGCGGTGAGCGGATTGTCGCCCGTCACCATGATGGTCTTGATGCCCATCTTGCGCAGGTCGGCGAACTTCTCCTTAACGCCGGACTTGATGATGTCCTTGAGGTACACAACGCCCAGCACGCGGCAGTTCTTGGTCACGACCAGCGGGGTGCCGCCGGCCTTGGCGATGCGTTCGACGGCCTCGTCGCACTCCTGGGAGAACACGCCGCCGGCTGCCTCCACATAGGTGCGCACGGAATCGGCAGCGCCCTTGCGGATCTCATTGCCCTCGTAGTTCACACCGGACATGCGAGTCGCCGCGGTGAAGGGGATGAACTCCATGCCCTTATCCTCGAGTGTGCGGCCGCGCAGCCCAAACTGCTCCTTGGCGAGCACGACGATGGAACGACCCTCGGGGGTCTCGTCGGCCAGCGAGGAAAGCTGAGCGGCATCGGCCAGCTCCGCGGGATCGACGCCGTCGACCGGGATGAACTCGGCGGCTTGGCGGTTACCCAGGGTGATGGTGCCGGTCTTGTCGAGCATGAGGATGTCGACGTCGCCGGCGGCCTCGATGGCGCGGCCGGACATGGCCAGCACGTTGGCCTCGTTCAGACGGCTCATGCCGGCGATGCCGATGGCGGACAGAAGGGCGCCGATGGTAGTGGGAGCCAAGCACACGAGCAGTGCCACGAGCGTGGTCACGGCCGTGGGGTTGACCATGTCGTTAAGACCGGCCGAGAAGCAGGAGTAACAATACAGGGCCAGCGTGACCAGGATAAAGACGATGGAAAGGGCCACCAGGAAGATCTCCAGAGCGATCTCGTTAGGGGTCTTCTTGCGCGCGGCACCCTCGACCATCGCGATCATCTTGTCCAGGAAGCTCTGGCCGGGCTCACTGGAGATCTTGACGATGATCCAGTCGGACAGCACCGTGGTACCGCCGGTAACGGCAGAGCGGTCGCCGCCGGCCTCGCGGACCACGGGGGCGGACTCGCCGGTGATGGCGGACTCGTCAACGGAGGCAGCGCCCTCGATGACGTCGCCATCGCCGGGAATCTGCTCGCCGGCGCGTACGATCACCAGGTCGCCGCGCGTGAGCTCGGTGCCGGGAACGACGGTGAAGTGCTCCTTGTCCTCAACGGACTCGATACGATGGGCCTCGACATCCTTCTTGGCCGCACGCAGGGAATCGGCCTGAGCCTTACCGCGGCCCTCGGCAAGCGCCTCGGCGAAGTTCGAGAACAGGTCGGTGAGCCACAGGATGACCGCGATGGTGACCACATAGTAGGTGGGCACACCCGCGTCCTGCACACCGAAGATGGAAGCGACGGCCAGGACGGAGGTCATGACGGCGGAAAGCCACACCAGGAACATGACCGGGTTTTGAATCTGGACGCGAGGATCCAGTTTGGCAAACGAGTCGCGGACCGCGCGGCCCATCATGTCTTTTTGCATAGCCATAAATCTGCGTCCTCCTTTACGCAATCATCTGGAAGAACTCGGCAACGGGGCCAAGCGCCAGGGCCGGGAAGAAGCTCAGGGCACCGATCAGCAGAACGATGAACACGAGCAGGAATACGAACATGCCGTTGGTGGTAGACAGGGTACCGGCGCTCTCGGCGACCCTACCCTTCTTGGCCAGCGAGCCGGCGATAGCCAGCGTACCGATGATGGGCATGAAGCGGGCAAACAGCATCTCGAGGCCGAGCATGACGTTGATCCAGGGATTGTTGCAGTTCATGCCTGCAAACGCCGAGCCGTTGTTGCCACCGCATGAGGTGAAGGCATACAGCACCTCGGAGAAGCCGTGCGCGCCACCATTGTTGAGCTGGTCGGCAAGACCGGGCACCATGCAGGCGATGGCCGAGCACACCAGAATGGCAAACGGAGTTGCCAGGCACAGGACAACTGCCCAGCGCATCTCGCCCGGCTCGATCTTCTTGCCCAGGAACTCAGGCGTGCGTCCGACCATAAGGCCGGCGATGAACACTGTGAGGATGGCGAAGCCGATCATGCCGTACAGGCCGCAGCCCACGCCGCCGAAGACGACCTCGCCCAGAGCCATCTGGAGCATCTGGACAAACCCGCCGAGCGGGGTGTAGGAGTCGTGCATGGAGTTGACCGAGCCATTGGAAGCAGCCGTCGTGAAAGCGGACCAGGTGGAAGAGGAGGCGATGCCAAAGCGGCTCTCCTTGCCCTCCATATTGCCGCCCGCCTGGCCATCGGTCATCTCGATGTTGACCGCGCCGCCATCGGCCAGCTGCGGCGTACCCATATGCTCGTTAACGGCGATGATGCCGGTAAAGACCACGAGCAGGATAAGCATCGCCGCGAAGATGGCCTTGCCCTGCTTGGTGTTCTTGACGCCGATACCGAAGGTGAAGCAGCAGGCGGCCGGGATCAGCAGCAGGCTGGTCATCTCGATGATGTTGGTGAAGGCACTGGGATTCTCATACGGATGGGCGGAGTTCACACCGAAGAAGCCGCCGCCGTTGGTGCCGGACTGCTTGATGGCGACCTGAGGAGCCGCGGGCCCCTGGGGCAGGAACTGCTCGGTGACCACGCGCGCGCCCTCGACAACCTTGCCGTCGACCTTGACCGTGTCGCCCTCGATCTGGGCGCCGTCGATGACGCTCCAGCCGCCGTCTGCATTAGGCTGGACAGCGACGGGCTCTACGAGCTCAGCCTTCTGAGCCGGCTGGAAGTTGGAGATGACGCCACCGGCAGCCAGGCAGATGCCGAACACGAGGTTCAGCGGGATGAGCACATACAGGACGGTGCGGGTGAGGTCGACCCAGAAGGAACCCAGACCCTGCTCCTTGATCTGACGGAAGCCGCGGATCAGCGCGAACATGACCGCGATACCGGTACCAGCGGAAACGAAGTTCTGCACGGTGAGGCCCATGAACTGCACGAAGTAGGACAGGGTGGTCTCACCGGAGTAGGACTGCCAGTTGGTGTTGGTTATGAAGGAAGCAGCCGTATTGAACGACAGGTCCCATGGCACACCCGGCAGGTGCTGGGGATTGCCTGGCAAGAAGGACTGAAGCGCCTGGAGTGCCACAAGAGCCACGAGGCCGATCCCCGAAAAGGCCAGCACGCTTGCCAGATAGCGCCTACACCCCATCTGCTCTGCCGCGTCGATGCGAAGCAGACGATAGACGCCACGCTCCACAGGAGCAATCACAGGCGACAGGAACGTATGCTCACCATCCATGATATGGGCCATGAACCGACCGAGCGGAACGGCCAGGACGACGAGCACGGCAAAGTACAAGATGTACTGAATCGCAGCGTCCATAGTTTACGAATCACTCCTCATCAGAATGTAGATGTAATAGATAAGGAGTCCAATGCAGACGACTCCGATAATGGGAATGAGGATGTCCATTACCGCCCCTTTCACGCGCGGTCCGATGTCTCGGACGCCTGCCCTCGCAAGCGTCTGGGGACAGTAAACGCTTCTAGGTGTTAAAGAGGCGTGAGGGCTGGGGCTCACGACCTTAAGATGCCGTAAAGATGCAGGTAGAAAGCACTATTGCGGCTGCAGTGCGCCTATACTCGACCTCGCGAGCATACAGTGGCGTCCTCACCGCGTATGCACGCATGGACAACGCTTCAGAAAGGCTACGCTATGCAGCGCGACGCATCGGACACTCGCGTCAATCCAGACCTCATCCTCAAGGCAATTGAGAAAGACGAGGCCGCCGATGACGCTCGAACCAGCCGGGGACACCTCAAAATTTTCTTTGGCTACGCTGCTGGCGCAGGCAAAACCTATGCGATGCTTCAAGCCGCCCACGCCGCCAAGCGGCGAGGTGTCGACGTCGTCGCGGGATACATCGAGCCGCACGAACGTCCGGCAACTGCCCATCTTGCACAAGGGCTTGAGAACGTGCCCTGTAAACTCATCGAGCACAACGGCATTGCGCTCAGCGAGTTCGATCTAGATGTGGCTATCGAGCGCGCCCCTCAGCTCATCCTTGTCGACGAGCTCGCCCATACGAATGCGCCGGGGTCTCGCCACGACAAACGCTATCAAGACGTCGAGGAACTTCTACATGCGGGCATCGACGTCTATACGACCGTAAACGTTCAGCATATCGAGAGCCTAAACGACATGGTTGCATCCATCACCGGCGTTGTCGTGAGCGAACGAATCCCCGACCGTATCTTCGATGATGCCGACCAGGTCGAGCTCGTCGACATAGAGCCCGAAGACCTACTTGAGCGCCTTCGCGCCGGCCTCGTCTACCGTCCCGCACAAGCCGACCGAGCGCAACAGCATTTTTTTACCGTCGAAAATCTCACCGCACTCCGAGAAATCGCGCTGCGCCGCTGTGCCGATCGCACCGGCTACCTCACAGACGCCGCACGCGTGCTGGGAAACCGTGACTACTACACCAAGGAGCGTATCTTAGTCTGTGTCTCCCCGGCGCCGACCAATCCCCGCATCGTCCGTGCCGCCGCACGCATGGCGAAAGCGTTTCGCAGCGAGCTCGTCGCCCTGTTCGTAGAAAGCCCGCGCACGCAAGCCATGAGCGATGATGAGCGCGCCAAGCTTGCAGACAATATCGCCCTAGCCGAGCAGCTCGGAGCACATATGGAAACCGTCTATGGCGACGACGTCGCGTTTCAGATCTCCGAGTTCGCGCGCCTGTCGGGTATTTCGAAGATCGTCATGGGGCGCACGGGCGAGCACAGCAGCGTCCGTCAGGCCCTCTTTGGCCGCAAATCTCTCGTAGAACAGCTCATAACATTCGCCCCGAACCTCGACATTTACATCATTCCAGACCAGTCGACTCCGCCCTCCCGACCCAAAGGACGCCGCCATGCGCTCGCTCTGCAGCCGCCCAGCAGCCGAAACGTGCTTCGCACGCTGGCCCTCTCTCTTGTCGCCACGGCGATCGGCACGGCTTTCCGCCATCTGGGATTTGCCGATTCCAGCATCATATCCCTCTATATCCTCACGGCCCTGCTGACCGCCGTCACCACGACGGGGCGTATCTGCACGATCGTATCGAGCGTGCTCTCTGTAGTGCTTTACAACTTCTGCTTCGTCACGCCTCTGTTTTCGCTCGCCAGCTACGACCGAAGCTATCTGGTCACGTTCGGCATCATGTTCGCTACCGCTATGGTCGCCGGCGAGTTAACTGCGCGCATCGCCGACAATGCCCGTACCTCCGCCGAGAACGCATTCAAAACGCGCGTACTCCTCGAAACGAACCAGCTCTTACAGCAAGCCCATAGCGCGGAGGAGTGCGCCCGCGTCGCCATGAACCAACTCGTCAAACTGCTAAAACTCGACGTGGTCTTCTACCCCGCCGAACACGGCACGCTCGGCAAGGCGCTCTATGAGTCCGCTGGCACCGAAAACCGATCCGCGTCGCTGCTCACCGACTACGAGCGCGCCGTTGCAACCTGGACCTTCACCAACAACAAGCGCGCGGGCGCAAGCACGCGGACCCTGCCTGAGGCGCGCTGTCTCTACCTCGCGGTTCGCACCGGCGACAAGGTATTCGGTGTCATCGGCATCGCCCTGGAGGGGCGCGAGACCGAAGCCTTCGAGCATTCGATCGTCCTATCTATCGTAGGCGAATGCGCCTTGGCGCTCGAAAGCGACCGGGCGGCGCAAGAGCGCGAAGAGGCTGCGGTCTTGGCGAAAAACGAGCAGCTGCGCGCCAACCTTTTGCGCTCCATCGGCCACGATTTGAGGACACCCCTCACAGCTATATCCGGATCTGCGGCAATCCTTCGGAAGAGCGACGAGAGGCTCAGCCTCGAACAGCGCTGCGATCTTGCCGATGCCATCTACGATGACTCCCTCTGGCTTATTGATACCGTGGAGAACCTCCTCGCCATCACACGCGTCGAGGACGGCACCATTCACCTCAACTTCACATCCGAGCTCATCGACGAGGTCATCGAGGCCGCCCTCAGCCATGTCGCCCAAGCATCGCATGGACGTACCGTCACCATCGAGCACACTGACGACATCCTGCTGGTACGCATTGACGTCCATCTCATCATGCAGGTGCTTACGAATCTCATCATGAACGCCTTCAAATACACGCCCGAGGACTCGACTGTCACCATCAGCGCACGTCGCGAGGGTGCGTTCGTCGTGGTGGACGTCGCAGACGATGGGCCGGGTGTGGCAGACTGCGACAAGCCTCATATCTTTGAGCGCTTCTTCACCTCAAGCAATACGCGGCCCGTGGATTCGCGTCGAAGCATCGGCCTTGGGCTGTCGCTCTGCCGCTCCATCGTGGAGGCGCATGGCGGCGTCATCGAAGCTCGCGACAACCACCCCCATGGGGCCGTCTTCCGTTTTACCCTGCCCGCCGAGGAGATCGAGATTCATGAATAATGCCGCTAAGCCACGCATCCTCCTGGTCGAAGATGACCTGACCGTTCAAAACCTCGTTTCGACCGCGCTTGACCTCCACGGCTATGTCGTGAGCAAGGTTTGCAACGGCCAGGCCGCCATCATGGATGCGGTGTCGCACGGCCCCAGCCTCATCATGCTCGACCTCGGCCTTCCCGACATTGACGGTATCGAGGTCATCACGAAGATCCGAAGCTGGTCGGCAGTCCCCATTATCGTCATTTCGGCGCGCACCGAAGATTCCGACAAGATTGCAGCACTTGACGCAGGGGCAGACGACTACCTCACCAAGCCCTTTTCTGTGGATGAGTTGCTCGCGCGCGTCCGTGCGAATTTGAGGCGCTCCTCGATGGCGTCGAGCGAGTCGACAGAAGCGAGCACGTTCGACAACGGTCCGCTGCATATCGACTATGCCGCGGGATACGCGACGAAAGACGGACGCGAGCTCTCGCTCACCCCAACCGAGTACAAATTACTCGTCCTTCTGGCGAAAAACGTCGACAAGGTGCTCACCCACACCTTCATCACCCGCGAGATATGGGGCACGAGCTGGGACAGCGATCTGGCGAGTCTGCGCGTGTTCATGCGCACCCTGCGCAAGAAGATCGAGGCAGACCCCTCTCACCCCAAGATGATTCAGACGCACATGGGTGTCGGGTACCGCATGCAGCGTCTCTAGCCCACCCCACAAAAAAGTTGCGGTGGAATACGGAGTAGATAAGGCCTTTGACGGCCAAAACAGTCTGTATTTCACCGCAACTGATGGGCGGGATGGAGTTAGAGGCCCAGGTAGTTGGTCATGCCTTCGACGGCGAGATTGGCGCTCGCTACGGCATGGACCACGGTGAGCGGGCCGTTGACCACATAGTTAGCGATACCCAAAAATACTCTTCAACTCGCCACACTCTCCCCCAAATGTGCAAAGCGCCCCGCGAACGGATGCTCGCGAGGCGCTTGGGTGCCTGGACCTTTATTTGATACCGCGGCCCAAGTCTTCGGCGATTTTGTCTACGCCCTTAAGTGCGGCGCAGGTCTTTTTGTTGGAGCAATGTCCTGTGCAAACGCCACCTTGAGCACAGTCGGCGCAGGTGCCCTTGCGATAAATGCGCACGCACACGGCGACAAACGCAATGCCGATAACAGCCAGTACAACAATATCGATAGGTGCCATAGCAAGCCTCCTCTAGTTAACCACCACTTACTTTACCCCATTCTCCACCTGCCAAAAAGGGACAGGTATATTTTGGTCGGTTTTATCTGCGGAAACGCCACATCTCCCTCACCAAAAAGCCCGAGTGTCGCTGGGACACCCGGGCTCGTGGAAAGGGGCTGATCCTTATTCGGACTTAAGCGGAAACTGCAGCGGAAGCGGTGTTGGTCTCGTCCTCGTCGGTCCAAGCGTGCTTGGGCATGGGACGGAAGATCTGGAAGAGCATTGCAACCAGCAGCACGATGGCCACAACCGTCCAGATACCAAACTGCCCAAGGACCAGCAGGTTGTAGAACTGGTTGATGAACAGGCCGATGACCCAGGCAAAGGCGCACTCGTAGCCGATGGCAATCGCGGTCCACTTGCCGGAGTCCATCTGGTTGCGGATGGTGCCAATGGCGGCAAAGCACGGGGCGCACAGCAGGTTGAAAGCGCCAAAGGCAACGCAGGCGCCCATGGTGGGGAACATGCCGGCAAACGCGGTCCACAGGCTCGGATCGGTCTCGCCCGCGTCGGCGACGGACAGCAGCGAGCCGGCGGTGGCGACGACGTTCTCCTTGGCGACAAGGCCAGAGACAGTCAGCGCAGTTGCCTGCCAGGTGCTAAAGCCGAGCGGGGCGAAAATCCAGGCGACCAGGTTGCCCAGCATGGCGAGCACGGAGTAGTCCATAAACTCCTCGGGGATGCCGTCCATCGCAGGCAGGAAGCCAAAGGAGCCGTTATAGCTACCAAAGTTGGAGAGGAACCAAACAACGACGGTGGACGCGAAGATGACCGTGCCGGCCTTCTTGATAAAGGCCCAGCAGCGCTCCCACACGTGCAGCGCCCAAGAGCGGATCGCCGGGAAGTGGTAGGCGGGAAGCTCCATAACGAACGGCGTAGGGCGACCGGCGAAGAGCTTGGTCTTCTTGAGCATGAGGCCCGAGGCGATGACGGCAAAGACGCCCAGGAAGTAGAAGAGCGGGCTGATCCACGCGGCGGTGGTGGAAGAATCGCCGATGATGGAACCCATGAGCAGGGCAATGATCGGCAGCTTGGCACCGCAGGGAATAAACGTGGTGGTCATGACCGTCATGCGGCGGTCCTTCTCGTTCTCGATGGTCTTGGTGGCCATGACGCCGGGGACGCCGCAGCCCGAGGACACGAGCATGGGGATGAACGACTTACCGGACAGGCCAAAGCGGCGGAATACGCGGTCCATGATGAAGGCGACGCGGGCCATGTAGCCGCAGTCCTCCAGGAAAGACAACATCACAAAGAGCAGGAACATCTGCGGCACAAAGCCGAAGATGGCGCCCAGGCCGCCGACGATGCCGTCGCAGACCAGCGAATCGACCAGGCCACCGTCCTCGGTGCCGCCCGCCACAAGGGCGTCGTGCACCACGGTGGTGATACCCGGGACATAGGGGCCGTACTGCGCCGGGTCGACCGAGTCGGCGTTGTCGCCCGCAGCCTCAACAGCTGCGTCATAGGCGTCGCGACCCTGACCGAGCACGTACCAGCCGTCGGTGCCGAAGAGTTGGTCGTTGGTGAAGTCGGTCAACGTGCCGCCGAGGGTAGAAACGGCGATGTAGTACACGCAGAACATGATGACCACAAAGATCGGCAGGCCCAGGATGCGGTTGGTAACCACACGGTCGATCTTCTCGGAAGTGCTCATCTTGGCCGGAGCCTTGGTGAGGCACTCGTCGATGACGTGGGCAATCACGCCGTAGCGCTCGCCGGTGATGATGGACTCGGCGTCGTCGTCGCAGTCCTGTTCGCACTGGGCGACCAGCTGCTCCACGCGAGCGGCCTTCTCCTTAGTGAGGTTGATGAGCTTGCAGGCGTCCGCGTCGCGCTCGAACAGCTTGACCGCGTAGTAGCGACGCTTGTTGGCGGGAACGCTCGCCGGCAGGTTGTTCTCGATGTGGTCCAGAACGTCCTCGATGGAGGAATCGAACTTGTGCTCCGGCACCTGGCCCTTGGAAGCAGCGGACTTCTTGACCTGCTCGAACAGCTCCGTGATGCCCTTGTTCTTAAGAGCCGAGATCATCATGACCGGGCAGCCGAGCTTCTTGAAGAGCTTGTCCGTGTCGATCTTATCGCCGTTCTTCTCGACCAGGTCGGCCATGTTGAGGGCGACGACCACGGGCAGGCCGGTCTCGATAACCTGAAGCGCCAGGTACAGGTTGCGCTCGAGGTTGGTGGCATCGACCACCTGGACGACGACATCGGGCTCGCCGCTCATGAGGTAGTCGCGCGAGCACTGCTCCTCGGGGCTGTAGGGGGAAAGCGAGTAGATGCCGGGGAGGTCCGTAATCGTGACGTTCTTGTCGCTTAGGAGCTTGGCTTCCTTTTTCTCAACCGTGACGCCGGGCCAGTTGCCAACGTAGCCGTTGGCGCCGGTGATCAGGTTGAAAAGCGTGGTCTTGCCGCAGTTGGGGTTACCCGCCAGCGCGACATGGATCTGAGAATCCGCCATTCAATCCTTCTTCCTTGTGTGCCCGCGCTGCTTTCTCCGCGCAGGCTGGATAATGTGCTTCAAAGATGCTGCATTAAGTTAGAAAAACCTAACTTTATCTGCAGAAATATGTGCCGCCGGCCCTTACTGGACCTCGACGACGGCAGCCTCCTCCTTGCGGATGGAGAGCTCGTAGCCGCGCACGTTGATCTCGACCGGATCTCCGAGCGGTGCAACCTTTACGACCTTGAACGAAGTGCCCTTGATGAGCCCCAGGTCCATAAGGTGACGGCGAAGTGCGCCCTCGCCGTGAAGTTTGACGATGGTAGAGCTCTCGCCCACCTTAACGTCACCCAACGTCTTCATATTCTTTTCCCCCTTTCAGCTTTTATGGAATGCTGCGAACTAACCGACAGTCATGATGTGCATGGCAACCTTGGAATCGATGCCAAAGCGCGCGCCGAGCACGGTGACGATGATATTGGCGCCACTCGAGCTCACCACGTGAATCTCGTTGCCCTCGACAAAGCCGAGGTCCTTGAGGTGGTGCTTCATGTCCTCATTGCCCTTTACGCGAGACACGCGCACGGTTTCGCCCGCTTTTACCATCGAAAGCGGCATAGCCGGCATCTGCGGTCCGCAAGACATGAGTGAGCTCCTAACGTCAGTTCGTCCTCAACATCGACGCAGCAAAAGTTAACCACGTCTATGTTCGCTACAGTAAACTAGCACGTGGCTAACTTTTTGGAAAGGGTTCCTATTCAGTTTTCGGAAAAGTTTCCTATATGCAACAAAGAAAGATGTGACAAAGGGACTGTCCCTTCGTCACATTGTTGCGCTTTAGAGCGAGAGGTTTCTGATCGACGTGACGCACGAGGCCTCGTCCACGCCCGAAACGCGAAAGACGATGTCCTCGCCGCATTCGCCGTAGAGCGCCATGAGCCCCATCACATCGCGACCGTCGGTATGGCGCTCGCCGATACTGACCGACACGTCGCTACGGTGCTTGGCAATGATGTCGTAGAGCAGCGCAACCGGGCGGGCATGCAGTCCCAACGGATCTTTAATCGTCTTTGTAAACTCGACCATGTCCCCTCCCACGATATCGCACATTCGGCCAGCAAACCCAGCCACGTGGTAGTTATTGTAGCGTTAGATGCTTGTCGAGAGCTCCTCTGAACACCTCGTGGGCAAAAAGTGGCAAATATGAGTACTGTCACCAATTTAGTAGCAGCAAAATCGAGAGCAAAGTGCCTACTTTGAGCGATTCGAAGAGGTTGAAAGCCGTCAAACGCCCTTTAAAGGGGGTTAGATAAATTGATTTTGAGCCCATTTTCGCTCAGAACGGGCCGAAAAATATGACACCTCTTTTGCAACAGTACTCATATTTGGCATTTTTTGACCACGGGATCCAAAACCATGTCCCAAAACACAAAAGGAGGGACCTCGTAAGGCCCCTCCTTAGGAAAGGGAATCGATTTATTCCACAGCCGCAGATTAATCCTAGCCGCTACTCCATCATGTCGAGGACGGAGGGGCGAAGCTCGCTCTCGGCAGCCTCGGGATCGGTCTCGCGCAGGCGGTTGATGTAGCGGTTGTACCACATCACGGCAAGGCCCAGGAAGATAACTACACCGCCAACGTTGTAGACCAGTGTCAGCCACAGAGGCTGATCGAGCGGGATGGTGCCGCAGATAAGCACGAAGCAGAAGACCACAAGCAGGAATGCAGCAATGGCCAGGCCAAAGGTACGCGAACCCATGCGGAAGCCACGGGGAGCAGCGTCGAAGTTCTTGCGCAGCATAAAGTAGGCAAGCAGGATCAGCAGCGGCGGGAGCAGAGCGGTGGCAGCCGTCATGTTGGTGACGATCATGAGCAGGTCGTCTAGGTTGCCGGAGCCCAGGGCCGGGATGATCAGGATGGGGACGACGATGGCAAACTGCAGCCAGGCAGCGCGGGCAGGAATGCCGTGCTCGTTGAGCTCGACGATCTTGCTACCAAAGACGCCCTTGGGGATCTCGGTGAAGAAGACCTTGATGGGAGCAGAGGTCCACATCATGAGGGAGCCCAGCGTGGCAGCGAGAAGGATCAGGCCAATGACGCGCGTGGACACTTCCATGGGAATGCCAAAGTGGGCAAAGACAGCGCCGAATACGTCGAAGATACCGGTGGAGATGGCAACGCCGCCCTCGGGAATGAACAGGTTGACCAGCAGCGAAGCGCCTGCATACAGAAGGCCGATGGTCAGGACGGCGATAACGACGGTGCGCACGAAGGCCTTGACGCCACCCTTAAGGTCGTTAAGGAACACGCCGACAGACTCAGCGCCGCCAACGCCCTGGATGATCCAGGCAAGCGTACCGAAGAAGCCCCACATAGTTGCGAAGTTGGTCGTGTCGGGAGCCATGTTAGCGGGGGTAGGAGCCGTAGCGAACTCGACGCCGCCAAAGGCAGCAGCCAGGGACAGCAAGATGAACACGGCAGTCAGGCCGAGAGCCGCGGTCGAGCCGAAGGAGGAAATGGAGCCGATCCACTTAGCGCCCTTGGTCGAAACCCACGTGGCGATAGCAAAGACGACGATCTCGATAATGGTGATCCACAGCTGCGAGAGCTCGGCATTGGCACCAAAGAACACGTAGCTCGCGTAAATGATGACGTTAGGCAGGACGGACGCAAAGTAGAACAGGTTAACGAACCAGTAGCTAAACGCCGTCAGGAATGCCCAGCGGCCGCCCATCGAGGTCTTGACCCAGGCGTACACGCCCGACTCGGAGTCCTTGTTAAGGCCGACGAACTCGGCGGTAACCAGGGTATAGGGGACAAAGTACAAAAGCGTGGCGAAGAAGAACGACGGCGCAGCTGCCAAGCCGATGGCCGCGTTG
Source organism: Collinsella sp. AM13-34 (assembly GCF_003473055.1). Lineage (NCBI taxonomy): Bacteria > Bacillati > Actinomycetota > Coriobacteriia > Coriobacteriales > Coriobacteriaceae > Collinsella > Collinsella sp. AM13-34. The sequence goes on from NZ_QRLE01000022.1 coordinate 27,086, forward strand.
TTGTTGATGATGTTCTTGATACCGAACACGGCGGCGACCGTCATGCCCAGCAGAGCGAACGAACCAATCGTTCCTCGTTTTTCAGAGCTCATAAGCCCTCCCAATCATCCGTTATATCTCATCTAAAACCGTCCGGACTGCAAGCGCAATCGTGGACGGCGCACCTGCTAAGGGGAATGGGGAAAAGGGAGTCAACAAAGCCATCCCCCTTAACGGCGCTAAGCAAACGCCCAAACGGACGAATACTACTTGTTGGGGAAGGAATAACCTTCAACCGTCACGTGCAGTACCACGACGCGGGAATCCGCGACATCGGCCACGACACGGTAGGCCTCGTCAATTTCGACGACGGCAACGCCGCCGGCGGGAATCGTCACGGTCTCCCCCATACCCTCAAAGCGCTCGCGATCGTCGATATCGCTGTAAGTGCGCGTGCAGGTAAGATCCGCCTTGGAAGCCACCTCGACGGTCAGGTCGCCGTCGAGCGGAGCGAGCACGGCATGGTAGCGACGGTGACCGACCAGATCGGCGGTAGCGGCCTCGCGGGCATAGACCCACCAGTACACCAACGAGTCGCCGATGGAGTAAGCCACGTCGTGCTGCAGGTCGGCAACGCCATCGAGCGCCTGACCGGTGCGCATCCACTTCTTGACGGACTTCATCTGAGCGTCGAAATCGGCGCGCGAGTTAAAGACATGCATGACTTATGCCTCCTTAATGGGTGCCAGCGCCTGAGCCAGATCGGCAGACGTCAGCGGTCGCAGGGACACCTCAAAGCTGAAGCTCTCAAAACGGGTGCGGTAGGAATCGAGCACCTCGGAACCCCAAGAGTTCGAACCAAGGCCGAGCAGCTGGTCGTTGATATTGACCGTAACCGTGTCGCCCTTGACAAGGTCGTAGACGTGCTTGGCGTTATCGATGGCCTCGCAGCTATAGGGCCATGCCGAGAACGAGAACGGGTTGGAAGCGGCGTCGCTCGGACGCGTCACGACCAGACCGTCACCGTGGCTAGAGCGCAGGGCGACCCAACGGGTGCCCTCGCGGTTAGCACAATCCTGAGGCATAACGTAGGGCGTGAACATGTCGTCGACCGTAGTGCGGTAATGACCGACCGGGTTGGCGCGCAGCGAGTCCGGATAGTTCTCGCCCGGGCCGTGGCCATACCACTCGACGGCACGATCGCAACCGGGGACCTCGAAGGAGATGCCGATGCGCGGGATGATATCCGAGTAATCGCCGTAGGGCTCGCCGGAAACCTTGAGGTCGACGCGACCGCTCGGAAGCACGGTGTAGACGAGCTCGACGCGCATGCCGAACGCGCGGACGGGAGGAGCGATACGCTGGCTCACGGTAACGACGACCGCATTGCCATCCTGCTTCCAAGAAACCTTGCGGGTAGACGTCTGCATCACATCGATGAAGTTGTCCTTCCACAGTGAGTCATACTCCTGGGCATGGTTATCGACGAGCGGATGCCAAAAACCAACCTGGGGACCAGAGGCCATGACGTCGCGGCCGGATGCCTTCCACTCGCTCACGGTACCGTTGACTTTGCTGAAGGTCAGCTCGCCGTTGAGGGAGTGGATGCGGATCTCCTGCTCGGTCTCCTCAACCGTAAGCTCAGGACGAGCGGGGGCCACGATGGTCGGCGCCGGATGGTTTGCGATGGCAAACTGGCTAGCGCCCAGCTGGAACATCGGCTCGCACCAGACGTGAGCGGCCATGGTGTAGGCGCGCACGGTCAGCAGGGTCTCGCCCACTGCGGCCTCGCGAATCACCAGTGGCAGCTGGACGGACTCGCCGGGGGCAACCGCGCCGGGCATGAGCGTCTTGCGGCAGACCACGTCGCCGTCCACCAGGGTCTCGGCCGACAGGCAGACATCCTCGAGGGTGGTGAACCAACGCTTGTTGGTGACGGTCAGCTCGCCTGCCTCGGCGTCATAAGCCATGCGGACCGGGCAGATAACCTGGCCGTACTCGGTAAGGCCCGGACTCGGCTGCTGCCAGGGGAACACCATGCCATCGATGCAGAAGTTGCTGTTGTTGGGGTAATCGCCGTTGTCGCCACCATACATATCGTAGGCAACGCCGTCCTCGGTCACAGCAGCCAAACCGTGGTCGCACCATTCCCAAATGAACTGGCCCTGGATGCAATCCCAACGATCGAAGACCTCCTGGTACTCGGACAGGCCTCCGGGACCATTGCCCATGGAGTGACCGTACTCACAGTTGATGCGCGGCTTGGGGAATGGGTGCTCGCCAAAGTCGTTCATCTGCGAAACACGGGAGTACATCGTGGAGATAACGTCGACGGTATCGGCGTTGCGGTCCTCCTCATAATGGACCGGACGATCATCGAGCTCGTGAGCCTTGGCGTACATCGCGCGGATGTTGCAGCCATAGCCGCTCTCGTTGCCCATCGACCACATAATGATGCAGGCGTGGTTGCGCTCCTGCATCACCAGGCGCTCAATGCGGTCGACGTAGGCCGGCTCCCATGCCGGATCGTCGGTGACCAGGGCGATGTTGCCGATATTCTCGAAGCCGTGGCTCTCCATATCGGTCTCGGCGACCAGCATGATGCCATACTCATCACACAGCTCGTAGAAGCGCGGGTCATTGGCATAGTGAGAGGTGCGCACCGCGTTGATGTTGTGCCGCTTCATGAGCTCCAGGTCGCGGCGCATGCGATCGAGGCCCACGGCGCGGCCCTTGTGATCGTCGTGATCGTGGCGGTTGACGCCATGCATCTTAAAGTAGGTGCCGTTGAGGTAGATATGATTGCCCTCGACCGTCACCTCGGCAAGACCCTGGCGATGCGGAACGTACTCGCTGGCCTCGTCGCCATCGTAGACCTCAAACGTAAGGTCATAGAGGAAGGGGTCCTCGGGATTCCAGAAGTGGGCATCGGCAACGCTGCACTCGGCATGGCCGTCGACGCACTCACCCGTAGCCACCACGTTTCCGCCATCGCTGAGCGTATACACAACGCGGGTAGCGCCCTCGGCCACCGTATCGAGCGTGATCAGAGCGGCATCGCCCTCGCGGTGCGTGCGGAACCTAAAGTCGACCAGGTGCGCGGCGGGACGCTGCATAAGGTACACATCGCGGAAGATGCCCGAGGCCCACCACATGTCCTGATCCTCGATATAGCTGCCATCACTGTACTGCAGAGCCTTGACCGCAAACAGGTTGTCGCCCTCGACGAGCGCGTCGGTCACGTCAAACTCGGCAGACAGGCGCGAACCCTTGGTCATGCCGATAAACTGACCGTTGACGTACAGCTCACCATAGCTCTCGATGCCGTCAAAGCGAATGATCTCGCGAGCGCCGGCAGGCACGGCGGGAAGGTTGACGATGCGCTGGTAGACGCCCGTGGGGTCGTCGGAGGGAACGAACGGCTGATCCACCGGGAACGGGAAACCCTCGTCGGTGTAGGCAAGGTTGCCATAGCCATCCACCTGCCACAGGTGCGGAACCTCCACGTGATCCCACTCGGGCTCGTACGTGGAGAGCTCCTCGTTGGAAACGGCAGCAGGCCCCTCAAAGAGGCGGAACTGCCACGAGCCGGACAGCTGGACAAACCCGCGCGACAGCTCGCGGCTGTACGTAGCGGCGAGATCGGCGGTCTCGTAACCCATAAAGTACGCATGGGGTGCCAGGCGGTTCCTGTGGGTGAGCGCTTGGTTTTCCCAATCGTTAATGGCGTCCATGGTGATGCTCCTTCGTCATCGTAGTGATTCTTGTGCAACCGGTTGTCCTTATCTTACGGGCGATGCAAAAAATTGTGCAACCGGTTGTCCGCTGAACGGTCGATTTGGTCGGATTAACGGTGCAACCGGTTGTACAGCTGCGACACTTATGTCACCCTGAGTATCGAAACTCAGCGCAAAACATCGTTCTTAAGCTCGTAGGCAACCGCCACGCCCGCTGATATCTCACCCACACGAGACGTATTCGATTGCGGCTTGGTTGCAAAACGACACCTGTCACCGGATATCATGAACGCTGTTCAGGTGCACTATAGTAAGCTGTATCCGCACCAGCCCGTATCAGTGACAACATCGACCGCATTTTCCAGGAGACGCCATGACCCAACCAGTTCGCACCGCACCTACGCTTGCCGAGGTTGCCGCAGCTGCCGGCGTGTCGCGCTCCACGGCATCGCGCGCCCTCAACGATTCGCCCCGCATTAGCGAGGAAACCAAAAAGCGCGTCCGTGCGGCGGCCAAGAAAGTCAATTTTGTCCCCAATGCCCGTGGCCGAGCGCTCGCTGTCGGGCGCACGGAAATCATCGCCGTGCTCGTGACCGAGCCCCTGAGTGAACTCTTCAGCGACCCCACCTATAGCGAGTTTTTGAGCGGTATTACCGAGGAACTGTCGGAGTCGTCCTATCTGCCCGTTATCTTGCAGGCGTCTTCTACGCATGAGCGCAACCGCGCACGCGAGCACTTTGAGCGCCGCTCGTTCGACGCCGTGATCGACGTCTCCCCCTACAAGGGCAGCGAGCTGCTCGAGGTGCTGCGCGAGCTGGGCGTACCCACCGTGTTGTGCGGCCAGCTCGAGGGCCACCCCTATCGCGATGTGTTCTCGACGGTCTACTCTGACGACGAAGAGGGCGGACGCTTTGCGGCACACGCCATGAAGGAGCGCGGGCGCAAAGATATCGTCGCCGTGTTGGGACCGCAAGACAACCCCGCTGTTGTCGACCGCCTGCGCGGCTACCGCGCCGTCTTGGGCGAAGACCTCCCAGACGCAAACGTTATCTATACCGGCTGGAACAGCGGAGACGGCTATCAGGCCATGCGCCAGATCCTCGCGCGCAAGATTGCTTTCGATGGCGTGCTCTGCGGATCGGACCGTATCGCGGCTGGCGTCATCACCGCACTCAACGAGGCAGGCCTATCTGTTCCGGCGGAAGTTTCTGTCGTCGGCTTCGACGATCACGAGATTGCGACGCGCTGCGTCCCCGCACTCACGACCGTCCGCCAGCCCCTGCGCGAAGAAGGCCACATGGCCGCCAACATTGCGCTCGACATGATCAAGGGTGCCGAGCCCACCACCACCGTCATGCACATGCAGCTCGTTCAGAGAGACTCGCTGTAGGAAACTGGGCCGGGCTTTCCGCCAGACAGTTGCTGTGGAAAGCCCGGCCCGTTTTGAGCGCTCATTCTGGGACACAGTTTCCGTTAGACAGCTCAACCGGAAACTGTGTCCCATTATTTTGCCGAATTCTGGGTCGCGCTTTCCCAGAGGACCCCCTTTGGGAAAGCGCGACCCGTTCTGGACGCAGATTCCGGGACGCACTTTCCGCGACGCCCGGTCATCCCATGCCCTCACAATCTCGGCGCATAAAAAACGAGGGAAGGCGCGCGTCCTTCCCTCGTTACGGGCAATAGGTAGCCGCTCGCCTACATCAAGCGCAGGCTGACGTCCTTGAGCTGGGCGCCGGAAACGGCACTCGGGGCGCCCGACATGAGGTCGGAGCCACTGGCCGTCTTGGGGAACGCCATGACGTCGCGGATGGAGTCGGAGCCGGTGAGCAGCATGCACACGCGGTCCAGGCCCAGGGCAAAGCCGCCCATCGGGGGCGCACCAAACTTGAGAGCCTCCATGAGGAAGCCGAACTGCGACTCGGCGCGCTCCTCGGTAAAGCCTAGGAGCTTGAGCATGGACATCTGCATTTCGGCGTTGTGGATACGCATACCGCCGCCGCCGGCCTCAAAGCCGTCCATGACAAAGTCGTAGGTGCAGGAACCGGCTGCCAGCGGGTCGGCCTCGATCTTGGCGATGTCGGTCTCGGTCGGCAGGGTGAAGGGCTGGTGCTCGGCAGCATAAGCCTTGCGATCCTCGTCCCAGTGGAACAGCGGGAAGTTGACGACCCACAGGAAGTCGTGGCCCTCGCGCTTGACCTCGAGCGCATTGGCCATGTGGGAACGCATGCCGCCCAGGATCTCGTCGGAGAGCAGGCGCGGGCCGGCGGCGAACATCACAAGGTCGCCGGGCTCGACGTCCATGCGCTCGCGCAGGGCAGCCATCTCCTCGTCCGAGAAGAACTTGACGATGGGGCTGTTAATGGAGCCGTCCTCGCGGAAGGCGATCCAGGCAAGGCCCTTAGCGCCAAACGTGGAGGCCACGCCGGCGAGCTTGTCGATCTTGGCGCGAGCCCAGGCACCGGCACCCTTGGCGTTGATGGCCTTGACGACAGAGCCCTCCTCGTTTGCGGCAGTCGCAAAGACCTTGAACTTGGAGTTGGCAAAGATGTCGGTCAGGTCGACCAGGTGCATGCCATAGCGGGTATCGGGCTTATCGGAGCCATAGGTGTCCATGGCCTCCCAGTAGTTCATGCGACGCAGCGGCGTGGGCATCTCGACGCCCATGCGGCCGAAGGCATCGGCCAGGACCTCCTCGAGCGCGCTCATGACGTCGTTCTGGTCCACGAAGGACATCTCGATATCGACCTGGGTGAACTCGGGCTGACGGTCGGCACGCAGGTCCTCGTCGCGGAAGCACTTGGCAACCTGGTAGTAGCGCTCGACGCCACCGACCATAAGCAGCTGCTTCAGGAGCTGCGGGGACTGCGGCAGGGCGTAGAAGTTGCCCGGCTGAATACGGCTGGGAACGATGAAGTCGCGAGCGCCCTCGGGCGTGGACTTAAACAGGGAGGGCGTCTCGACCTCCATGAACTCACGGTTGTGCAGCGCCTCGCGAATGGCAAAGGTAAAGTCGGAGCGCAGCTTGAGGTTGGCCATCATCTCGGGACGACGAAGGTCCAGATAGCGATAGCGCAGACGGGTGTCCTCGCTGGTCTCGATGCCGTCCTCAATCTGGAACGGCGGGGTGACGGATGTGTTGAGCACCTCGGCGTGGTCGGTGAGGACCTCGATCTCGCCGGTCGCGAGCTTGGTGTTGGTGGTCTCCTCGCCGCGGGCGCGCACGACGCCGTGAATCTTGATGGGCCACTCGGGACGCATGGTCTCGGCGATCTTAAAGGCATCGCCGTCGGAGTGCTCGGGGTCGAAGGTGAGCTGCGTGATGCCCTCACGGTCGCGAAGGTCGCAGAAGATAAGGCCGCCGTGGTCGCGGCGACGGCTCACCCAACCGGCGAGGGTGACCTCTTCGCCCACGTTCTCGCGGCGAAGCTCGCCGCAGGTACGGGTGTGCATGGAATGCTCGTCGATGGGACGGGTCTGGCTCATACCAGTGATCCTCCTTTATGGATCTGTGCCGCCCCGTGTCGTTCCGGGCGGCGTCGTACAGATTTGCCCGGCCTGCGTAAACCGCGCAGCCAGACATGGCGTTCTATCTTATCGCACCTGTGTCGATGTGCCGCGGAAAAGTAGCTCCTGCCCAAAGACTTGACGGAGACGAAACAATTGACACGCCGCGGCACCCGCCCGCACTCGTCACGTGCGACAATATGCCCCAATAAAACAGCACTCGGAAAGGCCCGCCATGACTGCACGCCTCATCGTTATGGATATCGACTCCACGCTCATCAACCAGGAGGTCATCGACCTGTTGGGCGAAGAGGCCGGCGTGGGCGAGCAGGTGGCACAGATCACCGAACGCGCCATGCGCGGCGAGCTTGACTTTAAGCAGGCGCTCGAGGAGCGCGTGGGGCTGCTCGCCGGCCTGGACGAGAGCGTGTTCGAGCGCACCTTTGAGCGCGTGACATTTACCCCCGGCGCGTTGGAGCTTGTGCGCTCAGCGCACAGCAAGGGCTGGAAGGTCGGCGTGGTGAGCGGCGGCTTTCACGAGGTCGCCGACAAGATCGTGGCTGCCACGGGCATCGATTTTTGCCTGGCCAATCGTCTGGAGGTCGTGGACGGCAAGCTCACCGGTAAGTTGGCTGCCGACATTGTGACCAAGGAGTCCAAGCATATCCAGCTGCTGGACTGGGCAGTTGAGTGCGGCGTCGATATGGCACACACCGTGGCAATCGGCGACGGGGCAAACGACATCCCCATGATCCAGGCCGCAGGGACGGGCATCGCGTTTTGCGCCAAGCCCAAGACGCGCGAGGCCGCCCCGTTTACCATCGACGAGCGCAACCTGATGCTCGCCATGGACATCATCCTGCGCGACTAGTCGATCCGTCTAACAATTGAATCAGTCTGTCCTATAGTTTCCGAACAATTTTGTCTTAGTGTTCGGAAATATACCCTTTGAGTGCTAGACTTTGCGCCGTCGAAGGGAACATATATGGATAAGCGAGATCTTGAGCAATTGCTGAGCGATGTTGCCGGCGGAGCAGTCACCCCTGCCGACGCCCTCACGCGCATCCAGACGGCTCCAACCGCCGATTTGGGCTTTGCGCAGCTCGATCTTTCGCGCGGGGTGCGCCAGGGAGCCGGCGAGGTTGTCTACGGGGCCGGTAAAACCGCCGATCAGATTGCCGCCATTATCGAAGCACTGCGCGATGCCGGCCAGGAGCGCATCCTGGTCACGCGCCTGGATGCCGAAAAAGCCGCGCGCACCGCTGAGCTTCTTGGCAACGGCATCGACCTGGGATATGTCCCGGACGCCCAGCTCGCCCTGGTGGGTGGCAAGCCCTCCCCCAACGGCAACGGACGCATCGTCGTCGCCTGCGCCGGCACGAGCGACCTGCCCGTTGCCGAGGAAGCCGCGTTGACGGCCGAGTTCTACGGCAACGAGGTCGATCGCCTCTACGACGTGGGTGTCGCCGGCCTGCACCGCCTGCTCGCTCATGCTGAGGAACTTGCCCAGGCGCAGGTGGTCATCGCCATCGCCGGCATGGAAGGCGCCCTGGCGAGCGTCATCGGAGGCCTTGTGAGCTGTCCGGTCATCGCCGTCCCCACCAGCGTGGGCTATGGCGCGAACTTTGGCGGCGTTGCCGCGCTGCTCGCCATGCTCAACTCCTGCGCCAGCGGCGTTTCGGTCGTCAATATCGATAACGGCTTTGGTGCCGCCTACCAGGCAAGTCTTATCAATCATCTGAGCGCCGGCACGTCCTGCGCCCGCTAAGGAGCATTTCATGTCCAACCATCACCACACGCTTATCATCGACGGCACCTCGGGCATCAGCGGCGATATGACCGTCGCGGCCCTGCTCGACCTGGGCGCCAGCGAGAAGCATCTGCGCGAGCAGCTCGCCACGCTGCCGGTCGACGGCTTTGAGATTGCCGTTACACGCGCAAACAAGCATGGCATCGACGCCTGCGACTTTGACGTTCAGCTGGCAGAGGAGCTCGAGAACCACGACCACGACATGGCCTGGCTCTACGGCAACGAAGCGCCTGCCGAGCACACGCACGAGCATGAGCACCACCATCATGATCATGGCGGGCATGAACACGAGCACTGCCACGAGCATGACCATGAGGCCCACGGTCATGGCCACGAGGGTCACCATCACGCCCGCGGCCATCACCACCGTTCTTTGGCGGACGTCACCGCCATCATCGATGGCTCGCAGCTAAGCGATGGCGCCAAGCGTCGCGCGATCGCCATCTTTACCGCGCTCGCCGCCGCCGAGGCCAAGGCCCACGGCAAAACGCCCGAGACCGTCATGTTCCACGAGGTGGGCGCCGTCGACTCCATCGTCGACGTCTGCTCTGTCGCCGTCTGCCTCGATGACCTTGGTATTGAGGACATCGTGGTCGAGTCGCTCTCCGAGGGTCACGGCACCATCCGCTGTGCCCACGGTCTCATGCCCATTCCCGTCCCCGCTGTCGTCAACCTGTGCCAGGCGGGCAATATCGCCCTCACGCCCGCACCGGTCGCCGGCGAGCTCGTGACGCCCACGGGTGCCGCCATCGTCGCCGCACTACGCACGTCCGAGCACCTGCCAGCCCGCTACCGCATCGAGGCCGTCGGCTACGGCGCCGGCAAGCGCCCTTACGAGGGCTGCTCCGGCACGCTCCGCTGCCTGCTCGTTCACGTGGATGCATAGCCATGGATGCCCGCAAGGCAAAAAGCCGCGCCGCTATTGTCACGGCGTTTTCCGAGCTCCTGCGCGAGGAGGACTACGGCAAGATCACCGTCGGCGATATCATCGCGCGCGCTCACGTAGGCCGCGCGACATTCTACGGCCTCTTCAAGAGCAAAGATGACTTACTGTCCGAACTCGTGAGCGACATCTGCACCCACGCCCTCGATGATGACGGTACGCCCCTCGATGACCCACTCGTACAGGTCGAACATATCCTCAACAACCTCTGGGAGCGCCGTCAGGGTGTACGCGCCCTCGTAGCCGGCGCCGGCTCACGCGTCTTCGCCGACTGCTTACGCAAGACCATCATGTCACGAGCAGCCGAAACCGTCCCCACCGACCCAAACGGCCCCGCCGCCACCATGAACCGAAGCTTCCTACTACACCACATAGCCTCAAGCTTCGTAGGAATGGTCCAATGGTGGGCCTGGCACAACTTCCAAGCCCCAAAAGAGGACGTAGCCAAAGACTACCTATCAGCCATTAAGCCCCTCTTCAACTAAGTAAGAAGCTCATCCCAAAGCATCACCCCAACCCAGGGCGCCACGCATCCCAAAGTGTCAACAACAGCCCAGCGCCCCTATCAGCAACAAGCCCCTCCCATCCAAATTCAGATTTATATGTTGGGTTGCTTGTTCCAACGCGACTAAAATCCCGCAGCTGGCCGCATGGGGTAACTTCCCAGCGCATTCCGCAGGACGCAAAAAGGCTCGCCGCACGAAGTGCGCAGCGAGCCTTTTTGCATGTCCGAGGACGCGCTGGGAAGTTACCCCATGCGGCCAGCGGACAACTATGTAGCCTTGGACTAGAACATGCCCAAGAAACCATGCACAAACAACGCAGCCACGATGGCACCGACAAACGGAGCGATGCCAGGAACAAGCAGGCCGTACTTCCAGTTGTTGTCAGCCTTGTTCTTAATCGGCAGCACCTGATAGGCCATGCGAGGACCAAGGTCACGAGCCTGGTTCATGGCGAAGCCAGTGATGCCGCCCATGCCCATGCCAACGGCCCAAACGATCAGGCCAACGCAGATGGCGAGCATCAGAACGTTCTCGCCGGCGCGGCTAGCGGCAGCAAGGATAGCGCTGATGAACACAAAGGTGCAGATAGCCTCGCAGAAGAAGTTACGGGCATAGTTCGTGCCCTCGGTGGTGGGGTTGGTCGAGAAGATGTTGCGCTGAGCAATGGGGTCGACGACGTCCTCGGAAGCCTTGAACTCATCGGCATACATAAACCAGGCGATTACGGCACCCACAAAGCCGCCGAGCATATCGGCAATCATGAAGGGGATGCAGCTGCCCCACGGCACCAGGCCGACGATGCACTGGGCAAGCACCATGGCGGGGTTCATGCACACGGCGCCGCCAAAGACAAACAGGCAGACCGAGATGCCAAAAGACCAGGTGGTGATGGCAAACATATGGCCGGAGCCCTGATACTTAGTGCCCTTGAGCACCGTATCGCAGTGCACGCCCACGCCAAAGATGATCATGAGGGCCGTTGCGCCGAATTCACAGAGGAGTTTGGTAAGCATAAAACCTTATCTTTCTTGTCGGTTATAAACGATTCGTTTAGGCCGCGCACTAGTGCTGCGCGACGACAACGCCCAGGCCATCGGGAATGACGGCAACCTTGGCATCGGCACCCTTCATCTCAAAGGCGAGCTTGAGCGCCTCCTCGATAGTGTTGACCGGCGTCATGTGCATATCCTTGAGTATCTGGTGATCGCACAGGTCGGTGACCATGATCACGGGGTGATGCGCCAGGATGCGGGCAAAGATCTGGCTCGTCCACTGATCGGGCAGGGTCTCGTCCTTGGGACGATCGATGCAGGCGCGCTCAAATTCTGCCGGATCGTTGTCGGCGATGTTGTGATAGAAGCCCTCGCCGCCGTGACCGTCGGCACAACCGGCGACATCGATGATCACGCCGCCCTCGGGAAGCGTGGCCTCGGCAGCGCACATACCCTTCACAGCCTGGTAGATGTTCTGGTCGAGCGGGTAGCCGCCGTTAGTGGTAATGGCAATCTCGCACTCGACGGGCTCAACGCCGGCAAGGCTCTTCACGAACTCGCAGCCAGCCTCGTGCGCCTTGTGGATGTCGCCGGCAAAGGAGCCGATGACCTCGTGCTTGCCGTTAAGCACCACGTTGAGCACAAAGGCAAGGTGAGCCATCTCGGCGGCGGCGAACATGTCCTCGCTCACGTGGTTGTGGCACAGGTTGCCGGCACGCGAGTGGGAATCGTTTACAAACTGACCATTGTGGTTGTACATGATGGTCTTGTAGCTGGCGATGCCAGGCAGGACGGACTTGCGGCTACCAGAGAAACCGGCAAAGAAGTGCGGCTCAATAAAGCCCTCGGCAAGCAGCAGATCGCAATCGGCCGCAATCTTGTTGATGATGCACTCGCCACCAGAAGGCAGGGTGCCGATCTTTTTCATCATGCTGTCGTCAGTCGCGACGTGCATAACGATTTCCTCGTTGGCAACGATCTCCTCGCCGTACTTGTTGACGAGCTCCTCGTGCGTCGACGGACGATGCATACCCGTAGCAACCAGAATGCGAACGCGCGCCTCAGGCGCAGCGGAATGGATGTGATGCAGCAGAATAGGCATCGTCACACGCGAGGGAACGGGACGCGTATGATCGGAGCTAATGATGACAATATCCTTCTTGCCAGCACAAAGCTCCTCGAGCGAAGGCGAGCCGTAAGGGTTGGCAAGCGACTCCTCCACCAGATCTTCCTGCGATTTCGTGGTCTTAAACTCGTTTTGATGACCTTCCATCACACCCGCGAAGTTCTTATCCTCGAGTTCCAGATGCAACGTCTTGTGGTCAAACGGCAGTTCACATTCAAACAATGACGAGCGCCCTCTTCCTTTCAACTGACACACTAGATAAACCGTTGGAAGGATACGCCGCTCACCGAAAAACACCACCGTCCACCGAGTCATTAACACAACGTTCATATTTGACCCACAACAAAACGGCCACGATCCCAAACGGAGCCGCGGCCAAAAAGCCCACACCGCACCCCACATTAGGCGCGAAGCGCGCCATATCCCCCCAGCCGCAATCCGCCGAAGACCGAGAACGAAGGGGCCCGACGGGTTTCCCTCTGAATGCATTCCGCAGCACGAAGCCCCATCAAAAAGCGCGAAGCGCACTATCTTTCCCCCAGCAGTAATCCGCCGAAGACCGAGGACGAAGGG
>NZ_QRLE01000023.1:0-2338 GCF_003473055.1 Collinsella sp. AM13-34
ATGGCGAAGCCCATGGCCGGCAGGATGTTGGCGGCAACGCCAAAGCCAGCAAGGACAAAGGGCGGGATGAAGTCGAGCATGCCCTGGATGGCGTCAGCACCCAGATAGAACGACAGCGAGCACAGCAGGAACGCCATGATGATACCGGTCAAACCGATCAGGAAGTGCATCGCATAGACACCCTTAAGGTTGCCCTGGCCGGAGAAGACATCAGCGCGGTCAACCAGAATCGGCAGGGCGGCGTTGAGGATGTTCTTGATGGCAAGGCACAGCGTGGCGATGGGCATAGCGAGCGCGATGGCTGCCTCGGTGCTCTGGCCCAACTGGATAGCGAAGGCGCAGGCGAGCACGCCGCCGATCGTCTCATCAGGCGGCACGTAGGCGCCGATGGAGATCGAGCCCATGAACAGAAGCTCCAGGCTGGCGCCGATCGCGAGGCCGGACTGCAGGTCCCCCAGCACCAGGCCCACGAGCGGGCACAGGACGATGGGGCGGAACGCATAGAGCGTACCGAGCTGGAAGTCGAACTTACCAAATGCGGCGATAAGTCCGATGAGGATTGCTTGGGTAAGCATATATCCCCCTTTCCTAATAGGACACTACGAAGAGCTCAGACTCTTCGAAATTGAACGCCTAGAGCACGCTTGCGCAGTCAACCTTGGGGTCATCGGCCAGAGGACGGATCTCGACCTCGACGCCGTTGTTCAGCATCTCACGCACATCGGCCTCCTCGGCTGCAGTCAGGAAGATCTGACGAGAGACCTGACGAGCATCGGGGCGCTTCTCGTCCTTGGGCTTGGTGTTGCCCAGGTTGACCGACTTGATCTGCGGGCAGCCTTCAACAAGCTGCTTTGCCTCAGCGATGGTGGCGACACAGATAATCATCTTGTATTTGTCAGTCACACCCGAGTTAATGGCCTCGATGGCATTCGCCATATCCTTGATGACGAGCTTGCAGCCGGCAGGCTTGCCCATCTTGAGCGTCGTCTTCCACACCGGGTCGTTGGCGACCTTATCGCCCACGCAGAAGATGCAGTTGGAGCCAAGGCCCTGGACCCAAGAGACCGCGACCTGGCCATGAAGCAGGCGATGGTCGACGCGAAGTAGCTGAATCATAATGTGACCCCCCAAAGGTCTTGTGCCGTCTTACGGCGTGTCAGTAGGTGCTGCGGATTAGAACTCTTCTTCCTCTTCGTCATCGACCAAAAGATCGTTGACAAACTTCACGCGCGTATCGTCCGCAGCGACGATGGCGCGAATCGTCTCCTCAACCGGCGCCGACTCGTCAGAAAACAGCAGCTGGATAAGCAGAGGAAGGTTCATGTTGGTAACGAGGTACGTGCGGGGACGCGTCTGGACGATCTTGGTGAACTCGTTGTTGACGCTGCCGCCAAAGAGGTCGGTGCAGACAACGACATCATCGTCGGCAGCCATGCCTGCCAGCAGTTTTTGGGCCTCCTCGGCCACGTCCATGCGGTCATCGACGAACATCGAAAGATCGTGGACGTTGTCGCGAGCGCCCGAGAGCAGCTCGACACTCTCCTTGATGCCGGTAGCGAAGTGCGCATGGCTGGCGATGATGTACTGCCTCATTCTGTGTTCCTCTCAATAGCCCGGCGCGTTCCCGCACCCGTTTTCTTTAGTAGTCGAACTGGTGATAGTAGCGACGATACTTGAGGTTGTGCTTGGTGACCGTCTCGTAGTAGCGAGCCAGGCGGTCGGTAACGAGCACCGTCAGAATCCACGGAGACACGATGACGCGGAACTCGTCGTCAAGGCCGGGGATCGCGAACTCGGCGGTGTCGATGATGTTGATGTCGGTGTCGCCGGTCACACCGCGGGTCAGGAAGGCGCGGACGCGCTCGTCGAGCTTGCGGTTCTCGTCCTCGCCCATGAACAGGAAGACCGGGACGCCGGGCTCCACGAGCTCGAGGGTGCCGTGGAAGAAGTCGGCCGAGGTGATGTAGCGGGTGCGCTTCCACTGCATCTCCTCCAGGATGCACATCGAGAACAGGATGGTCTCGCCCCACAGGGCGCCGGAGCCGATGAACATGGTGTAGGGGGCCAGGGCGTACTTCTTGGCGAGCTCCTCGGCGCGCGGCTCGAAGCGCTTGCGGATATCGAGCATGTCCTTCCAGATGTCCTTGGTCTGCTCGATAAACAGATCGAACTTGGGGAAGCAGCCGCGGCGGTTGAGCAGGCGCAGGCCGAAGCAGTCGGCGAGGTAGTAGCCCTTCTCGCAGCCGCCCGAACCATGGTCAGAAGCCATGGCGACGCAGTTCTCGGCGCCGACAGCCTGGCCGATGGGGCCCTCGGGCTTGGTCATGGCGTAGACGCG
>NZ_QRLE01000023.1:2348-31839 GCF_003473055.1 Collinsella sp. AM13-34
CTGGCCGATGGGGCCCTCGGGCTTGGTCATGGCGTAGACGCGCACGCCCATGCCCTTCATCTTCTTGACGGCCTCGAGGACCTCGGGGGTGGTTCCGGACTCGGAGGCGGTGAGCACGACGGACTTCTCGGTCATGCGCTTGTGGCCCATGACGTTCCACTCGGCGGCGTGGATCAGGTAGACCTCGAGGTCGCGGTCGCCGAACTTGTTCATGAGGTACTCGAGCTGCATGAGCTCGTCCCAGGTGCCGCCGACGCCCATCAGGAACACGGCGTCGTAGCCCTCGTCGGCGACCTTGTCGGCGAGCGCGGTCATCTTCTTGCCGGTCTCGTAGAGCGCCTTGCCGTCCTCGAGATAGCCCTCCTGGTCGAAATGCATGATCTCGATCTTCTCGGTTTCCTTCATTTGTCTCTCCTTTCTGGGGTTGTCTCCACATCCCCCATGCCAACGGGCATCAAAACCCGCTTACATTCCGTAACACTCAGCCGCTTTGGCCTTAAGCGCATTGACTGACTCTTCGTAGCCCTCTGCCTTGACCTCCATTTGCTTGGAGACGGTATCGAGATACGGGTGCACGTTCCATGACTTCAGACGCTCGGCGATCATGGCCGCAATCGTCTGGAAGAACACAAGATTGGGAATTGCGCTGAGCAGCGGAGCCACCTGAGGCACCGCAACCTCGTGAGCCCTACCCTTGGGATGGGCCGTGAGCAGCACCGTTTTTGCCGTAACGTTCGATAGCGCATCGGCGATATTCGCAAGACGCTCCGACCCCTGCGGATCGTCGACGATAAACACCAGATGGCCCGGAACGATCTGCATCTCGGGACCGTGGACGAACTCCTCGCCTTCGTGATGCATGGCAGGAATCTTGATGGTCTCGCTCAGCTTGAGCGCTGCCTCCTCGGCAACACCATAGTTGGGGCCGTTGCCGACGACCATGGCGGGCATGTGCTCAGAAAGCTCGAGCATGTGATCTTGGACATATGCCTCGGCGGTCTTGCACATCACGGCATTAGCCTGGATAGCCTCGCGCAGGTCATCAAGACGCTGAGCAACGCCCTTGGCGTCAATCGTTCCGCGCGCCTGACCGCCGTAAATACCAAAGAGCACCAGGTACTCAACGAGAACCTCGACGCCCAGCGTCACAAAGTCCACCGACTCGACACCCACACCGTAGTCAAGAACGATGTCAGCGTGTTCCTTGATGGGTGCCTCGACGTTTGCCGTGAGCGCAACTGCAGCCATATCGTGTGCACGCATGTAATCGAGCGCCGCAATCGTATTGGTCGAATAGCCGCTCTGCGAGACGGCGATGTTGAGCGCATGCTGCGGATAGGTGTGTTCAAAATCGACGAAGGCCTCGGGCGTCACAACGGACACCTGCATCTGCAGCGCATCTTGCAGGTAATCGCGGGCGCAATCGGCGGCATGGCGCGACGAACCCGAAGCAACGATGCGCAGTGCATCAAAAGAACCGGACTGGAAAATATCAACGAGCTGCGCTACCAGCTCAGACGAACGCTCGAGGTTCTCCCCCATACGCACATGGGCAAGCTGAACGTAATCGAGCATCTTCATCGTCTCACCTCGTAACAAATCATTAGTATTTGATACCAATCACAGTTACAGGTTACGGCTTTTTGATACCTCTTTGTCGATTAATTTATCCCCATCGGCGAACGGTCGATTTTGAGCCATGTAAGGTTGTATATACAGTCGGTCAAATTGCCCAAACAGACCGGCTGTTACCGCGCGCGATGCAAAGCCCCAGCTAGTACGTATAGGTGTAGCCGCCCGCATCGCCACGATTGAAGGACTTTACATACTCGATAGCCTGACCGCTCGCGTCATAGCTCACGCATTCCAAAAGCAAAACAAGATCCCCTTGTTCCAAGCCAAGCAAGCCCGCGTCGCGTGCACCCACCGCCTCGATATCGAGCTTCTCCTGTGCCATGACCGGCTTTCGGCCCAACATCTCATAGGTCTCGTACAAACTGAAGACCGACACGTCAATATCTTCGATTGTGGGAAACAGCAGGCACGGGATGAACGCCATCTCAATCGATACGGGATCGCCGTTGACGCAGTTCAAACGCCGAATCGAATACAGCAAATCGTCCTCGGCAATGCCAAACAGGTTGGCATAATATGGGCCCGCATAACGCTTGGAACGCGCGAGGATGCGGACGGACGGCTCGCCGCCCGAAGCACGAACCGACTCGCGAAAGCCTCCTGTTCGTTCGTAGGCAACGGGCACTTTCTGCGCCACAAACGCGCCCTTTCCGCGGACGCGTCGAATCTGCCCGCGCCGAACCAGCTCATCGACAGCACTTCGAATGGTCAAGCGTGTCGTACCAAATTCCTCGGCGAGGTCTTTTTCGGACGGAATCATGGAACCCGTGGGATATATACCGCGTTCGATACGCTCTTCAATGCGACGTCGTATGCGCATATAAACCGGGGTGGCATCTACTGTTTCAGCCATTGTTCACCTGCCACGCTCCTCATGCCGTTCTTTTCACCGTTATCGGCAAAGCGGAACTTTGTGGGCAAAATCACCGATTTGCAATGCTCCACAAAACGCATGTCCTTATCAAATTCGATCGTGCTCTCATAGAACACCGGCGTCCCCTCTTCTTGCTGGAGCAGCTCGGCCTCTTCGGCGTTCAAACGCGAGATGGAGATATGCTCACGTCCATGCTCAACACGCACGCCACCTTCTTTGAGCAAGACATCGTAAAGGCTCTCACACTCAAAATCGTGCTCGGGAAGCGATGGGCACAGGGACAGGTTAACGTGAGCGGTCTCGATTGACGCCGGCTCGCCCTCAATAAGTCGAACGCGCTGCATGCGGAGCAAGGGAGCGCCTACAGCCACCCCAAGCTTGTCGGCAAGCGCCTCATCCGCCTCGATGGTCCCGGTGGAAACCAGACGAGAAGAGGGGTGCAGGCCGGCAGTCCGCACAGCATCGGAAAAGTTATACGTTTCCTGGAAGATGTTCAGCGGCTTGGGAGGACACACATACGTGCCCGATCCGCGACGGCTCTCGAGCGTTCCACACGAGATAAGCCGCGTGATACCGGCACGCAACGCCGTACGCGAAACGCCAATCTCTTCGCACAGCACGCGCTCGGCCGGCAGGCGATCGCCGCCGGCAAGCTGATGGTGCTGGATATACCAAAGAATTCCCTCAACAGCACGATCTTTGGGGGGAATTGCATAAGATTCGCCTGCCATTGCACAGACTCCTCATTCAGAAACGTATGCCGCCAAAATTAGGCCAGCCCTCCCATGGCATCAAATTCTGCCTTGATCTTCTCGGCGACATTCCGATACGACTTATATAGACTTGAATCGCGTTTGACCTCGTCGGTCATAACGGGAATCTCTAATTTGGAAACCTCGTCTTTTCCCGTCTGAACCGCCACAACAACGCCCATACCAAGACACATATTACGCTTGGCAGCGTTTATTTTCGCCGCCTTGGCAGGATTTGCCAGGATACGCTGGGCAAATTCCTGTTTAGAGACCGCTTCTTCGGCCTCCGGATCGCCTGCCTCGGCCACTTCGCACTGCAACACGTCCGCATAGTCAAAAATCTTCGGCTCGCCACCGCGTTGATGCACAGCCCACTTGCGGCGCGTGGCATCCTGGTAGATAGCCGGCAAAAATGTAAACCGCGGCGGGTCCAAAATCGTATCCGTGATGGTAAACACATCGGGATCAAAGGCATCCTGCGGGTTTTTCTTCTTGAACAGCCCCATATCAGCCTCCCGTACTAGCATTAAACAACTCATGCTGAATATAGCACCAATTTCAAGCCACTGCTTTATCGCATCGGTGCGCGGCGTCTATGGCTCGCCCAGCGGAAGAGTTCACGGACGAGGGCCGGGGAGGCATACTTTGTTTTGAGAAGTGGGCTTCGCGAACTTCTCAAAACAAAGTATGCCTCCCCGGCCCCGCCGGCAAATAGCGGACACTCCGCATGCAATCTATGCAAACAAACAAGTGCGCTTAGCTATATTCGGTAAGGTCAAGCACACTGCCCTTCACGATAAGCGCCGGCTCCAGAACGACCTCTTCGGCACGTCTACCGCCCCTGCCGGCAAGACGCTTGGACATGCAGCCAAAAGCATGCTCGGCAAGGACACCAGGATCCTGCTCAATCGCGGTCAGCGCCGGCTCAAAGAGAACGTCGGCCGCCGAGTTGTCATAGCTCACCACCGAGATATCGTCCGGAATGCTCTTCCCCATCTCGTGCAGGCGCTTAAGCAAACCGAGGGCAATGTTATCCGAGCTTGCGAACACGGCGGTGGCGTCGGTTGCGAGCACCGCCTCCGAGGCCTCGTAGGCACTCGGAATGTAGTACTCGCTCTCGAACTCCAAACGCGCGTCGATCGGCAGGCCAACCTCACGCAACGCGCGCTCATAGCCGGCAAGTCGCTTGCGGCCCGTATTGGAACGGCGCGCGTTAACCAAGCAGGCAATGCGACGGTGCCCCTGTTCGATCAAGTAGCGGGTAGCCATGTAGCCACCCATCTCGTGGTCGAACATCACCTTGTCGCACTCGAGTCCCTCAATGGCACGGTCGACCATAACAGCCGGGATAGGCAGATGGCTGACCTCTTCGCGCAGGGCGCGGTCGTCCGAGAACTCGTCGCCCACGACCAAGAACACACCGTCGACGCCACGCGTCACCAGCTGGCGCAGGAGCTCCAGATCGTCCTCGGCACTTCCACCCGAGCTGGTAATAAAGAGCGCGTAACCGTCCTCGCGGCAGCGCTTTTCCAAACTGCCGGCGAGCGAGGCAAAAAAGCGGCTCTCGATATTGGGAACGATAAGGCCCAGTGTGCGCGACTCGCGCATGACCAGGCTACGCGCGATCTGGTTAGGAACATAGTGGTTGCGCGCCGCAACCTCCTTGATGAGCTTGCGGTTTTCTTCTGAAATGCGACAGGGCCGATTATTGAGAACAAGCGAGACCGACGAAGGGGAAAGCCCCACCTCCTGGGCGATCTGCTTGAGGGTGACTTTGTTGGCCATCTCGCTCCTTCCGGGTTTACGCGCAATCTCTTGAAAGTATAGCGACTGCCCCTCTACCTCGATGATAAACACTTTACCAATCCGGTGGACGGCTGTTTTATCGCCGCCAGCGCACCAAATCCGTCCAGGTGGGGTATATTGCAAACGATCGATGACAACAACCACCAAAAGGCGGATATTCGTATGCACGAGAACGACTTTTTTAACGAGGACCTGCTCTGCGCGCTCGCCGGCGTTGCCGGCGAGGACAACGTACTCATGAGCGAGCCCATGCGCGAGCACACCACGTTTAAGATCGGCGGCCCGGCCGATGTCTTTGTCACGCCCGATACCGAGCAGGGCCTCGTCGCCACGCTCGATACCTGCTATCGTTGCGATCTGCCGCTCACCATCGTGGGCAACGGCTCCGACTTGCTCGTCGGCGACAAGGGCATCCGCGGCGTCGTCGTAGCGCTGGGCAAGGGCCTCTCCGACATTACGGTCAACGGCACGCGCGTCACGGCGGCAGCCGGCGCCTTGCTTTCCGACGTTGCGGCGGCTGCCGCCGAAGCCTGCCTCACCGGCATGGAGCCCATTTCGGGTATCCCCGGATCGGTCGGCGGCGCCTGCTACATGAACGCCGGTGCCTACGGTGCCTGCATGGCCGATGTGCTGGAATCTGTACGCGTCTACAAGCCCGCTCGCATGCTCGACGACGGCACCCGCGGCAGCGGCAATATCATCGAGTTCGATGTCGACGAGCTCAACCTGGGTTATCGCAAGAGCCGCATCGCCGACGACGGCTTTATCGTGCTTTCGGCCACTTTCAATCTCGCCCCGGGCAACGCTGCGATGATCAAGGCCGACATGGACGACTATCGCCAGCGCCGCGAGGACAAGCAGCCGCTCGATATGCCGAGCGCCGGCTCCACCTTCAAGCGCCCCGAGGGCCACTTTGCCGGCAAGCTCATCATGGACGCCGGCCTGCGCGGCCACGCCGTCGGCGGCGCCCAGGTGAGCGAAAAACACTGCGGCTTCATCGTCAACGCCGACCACGCCACCGCAGCCGACGTCGACAAACTCATCCGCCACATCCAAGCAACCGTCAAAGACCAATTCAACGTAGACCTCGAACCCGAAGTCCACCGAGTAGGCGAATTCCTCTAAAAAAGAAGGCCCCGAAAGGGGCCTTCGCCATATTTATTCAGACAACCAGTCCGGTGTGTGACGCATTGGATCCGAGAGGTCCGTGGCTGCCCGGAAGGCATTAGGTTGATCGCGAGTTCCGCACGAGCCGGAGAGCACTTAATGTGCTCTCCGTGCGAGCAGGACTGTCCGAGCAGGCAACCTAATGCCTTCCGGGCAGCCACGGACCAACTTACTTCAAACCGCCGTTACGACAGCGCAATACCGCCAAGCCAGCCCCAACGCACGCCAGAGCCAGTACCATAGAAGCTAATAAACGAATCAAGCGACTTAGACGTAATGGCACCCTCGTTGCTCATAACGATGCCGCCGCCAACGTAGATACCCACATGACCGTAGATAAGGCCCGGAGCACCCGTGCCGCTATGCGAGGAGTCGGCCACGATCATGCCCACCTGCAGCGCCGAGCGGTCGGAGCTATAGCACCAGGCGTTGAACATGTCACACGCGTTGCCGCCAAAGTAGCCAACGCCGGCGTTACGGAAGACATTGGTAACCCACGCCGCGCACCAGTTCTGACCCGGCGAAGGCGTGGAGTAGCACGCGTTGACGACGGCCTGCTGCTTGCCCGAGCCGGCATTCTGCTGCGGAGTTCCGGGCGCATACGATCCACCGCCCGAGCTCGAACCACCCGAGTAGGAATTGTTCTTGTTCGCGGCAGCCGCGGCAGCGGCGGCCTTCCTAGCGGCCTCCTCGGCCTGGGCGGCAGCGAGAATCTCGGAATCACGCTGAGCCATGAGCTCCTTGACGTCGTCGGAAAGACCGTTCAGCACGGTCTGGACCTCTTGCTGCTTGGCCTGCATGTCCTGCATCTGAGCAGTCTGCTGGTCCTTGAGCTTCTCCAGGTCGGCCTTTTGTGATTCGAGCTCGGTCTTCTGTGCGTCGAGCTCAGCCTGAATCGTCTGGATATCCTCGATGGCATCGCGGTCGCTCTTGTTGATCTTCTCAACGTAATGCGCGTTGGCGACGAGTTCCTCAAACGAGCCAGAGGCCAGCAGCAGCGACAGGATGTTCGTACCGCCGGACTTGTAGCTGGCGGCCACGCGATCGGAAAGGTCGTTGCGCTTCTTCTTGAGCTCGGCCTTCTTTTCATCGATCTGGGCCTGCGTGTCGTCAATCTTGCCCTGGACATTCTCGATGTCGTTGAGGGTCTGGGCATTCTTGTTGGCCAGCGCCGCATACTCATTTGCGATGCTGTCGAGCTGGGCCTGAACCTCGTCGAGTTGGGCCTGGGCGGCATTCAATTTATCGGTGGTTTCTTTGGAAGCCTCCGCCGCATGGGCGCGAGTGGGCAGGCCAAAAAGAACTGCCGCAGAAGCGGCGCCGAACAGGGCCTTAAGGGCAGTGCGGCGCGAGAGCTCCTGGGAAAGGATGGAATCGCTGTTTGGTGACATATGTACTCCGTTACATGCTTATTTATATGTCGCTCAACTCATACATATTAGCGTACATATGGCGCGTCCCAACGATTTCCACGAACGGCAGGAAACTACAAGGTCGGCGGCTCGTAAGCAATTGTCAAATTTGAGGTAACAATTGAGCAAGCTCTTATATGAGTACGTTAACATAATCCTCTGCTTTTCCTACAGTGCACCATTTGGGCGTCCCCGCCTGCGCTATACTCCCCTCTAGAAGTGTTCCTGATTCGATAGGAGACTACATGTCCAAAGCACTCGACCCCAAAGACACCTGCGTCCTCGTTACCGGTGGCGCCGGCTTTATCGGCTCGCACACCGTCGTTCAGCTGCTCGAGGGTGGCTACCAGGTCGTCATCGTCGATGATCTCTCCAACTCCAGCGCCGTCGCCGTCGACCGCGTCAAGACCATCGTGGGCGACGAAGCCGCCAAGAACCTCACCTTCTACAAGGCCAACGTGCTCGACCGCGATGCGATGAACAAGATCTTCGATACCCATCAGATCGACCGTGTCATCCACTTTGCCGGCTTTAAGGCCGTCGGCGAGTCGGTGAGCAAGCCCGTCGAGTACTACCACAACAACATCGAGAACACCCTGGTGCTCATCGACGTCATGCGCAACCATGGCTGCAAGTCCATCATCTTCTCGAGCTCCTCGACCGTCTACGGCGACCCGGACAACCCGCCCGTCACCGAGGAAGACCCCAAGAAGCCCGCAACCAACCCCTATGGCTGGACCAAGTGGATGATCGAGCAGATCCTTATGGACGTCCACACCGCCGACCCCGAGTGGGACGTCGTGCTGCTCCGTTACTTCAACCCCATCGGCGCTCATCCGTCGGGCCTGATCGGCGAGGACCCCAAGGGCATCCCCAACAACCTGGTGCCCTATGTCGCCCAGGTCGCCGTGGGCAAGCTCGAGGCCGTTCAGGTCTTTGGCAACGACTACCCCACCCCCGACGGCACCGGCGTGCGCGACTACATCCACGTGTGCGATCTGGCCTCTGGTCACGTTGCCGCCCTTAACTGGATGAACGGCAAGACCGGCGTCGAGATCTTTAACCTGGGCACCGGCACCGGCACCTCGGTACTCGAGGTCGTCGCCGCCTTCTCCAAGGCTTGTGGCAAGGAGCTGCCCTACGTGATCCGCGAGCGCCGCGCCGGCGACATCGCTGCCAACTGGTGCGATGCCTCCAAGGCCGAGCGCATGATGGGCTGGAAGGCCCAGTACGACATCGCGGACATGTGCCGCGATAGCTGGAACTGGCAGAGCCACAACCCCAACGGCTTCGCCGACGCCGAGTAGCAAAAACCTACATACCGCTCTTGCCCCGATCTCACGTTGTGAGGTCGGGGCTTTTTCATGGCATGTAACCATTCGCCGAAAATCGACCAACTTTTTTATCTTGCCTGTACATGTTTAAACAACATGTTTTACAATAGGCGTATCGAATCAGAACATCGGAGGCGGACTGCACACCCATCGGCAGGCCGACCCCACAACAAGAAGGTTGGTGAGCGCATTCATGGAGCGTGCAAGCGGCGTCCTCATGCCCGTCTCATCTCTGCCCGGACCATACGGAATCGGCGGCTTTGGCTGGAATGCCTACGACTTCGTCGATTTTCTCGCCTCGTGCAAACAACATTACTGGCAGATTCTGCCCCTTACGACGACCAGCTATGGCGATTCGCCTTATCAGTCGTTCTCGGCCCGCGCAGGCAACCCCAACTTTATCGACTTTGCCGAGCTTATCGAGGCAGGGTATCTGGAGCAGCGCGATATCGATGGCGTGTATCTGGGATCCGACCCCAGCAATGTCGACTACGGTGCCATCTTTGGCGGCCGCCGTCAGATTCTCGACCGCGCCGCCGAGCGCTTTGCTGCCGACAAGCCGGCCGATTTCGATGACTTTATCCAGGCCAACGAGGACTGGCTCATCCCCTACTGTGAGTTCATGACCGTCAAAGAGGAGTGCGGTCTCAACGCGTTTTGGGAGTGGCCCGCGGAGCTCCGCACCCGCGGCGAGGCTTCCGCCAAGGTCTGCGCCGACCATCCGGCGCGTATGCTCTACCACCAGATGACGCAGTACTTCTTCGATCGCCAGTGGAGCCGCCTCAAGGCCTATGCCAACGAGCGCGACATTCTCATCATCGGCGACCTGCCCATCTATGTCTCGCGTGACTCCGTCGAGATGTGGGCGACGCCTGAGCTCTTTAAGATCGACACCGCCGGCAATCCCGTGAGCGTCGCCGGCACGCCGCCCGACCAGTTCTCGGCCACCGGCCAGTACTGGGGCAACCCCATCTACGACTGGGACGCCATGGAGTCCGACGGCTTCTCCTGGTGGGAGGGCCGCATTCGCGCCGCCCTCGACATGTACGACGTCATCCGCCTGGATCACTTCCGCGGCTTCGAGGCCTATTGGGAGGTGCCGTTCTCCTCGCCCGATTCGTCCTACGGTTCGTGGACGCAGGGTCCCGGCCTCAAGTTCTTCAAGACGCTCGAGGAAAAGCTCGGCACGCTGCCCATCATCGCCGAGGACCTGGGCTTCCTCACCCCCGGCGTCATCGATATGCGCGACAACTCGGGCTTCCCCGGCATGAAGATCCTGCAGTTTGCCTTTGAGGGCACCAACTCGTACTACCTGCCGCACAACTACATTGCCAACACCGTCGCCTACGTGGGCACTCACGACAACGAGACGGCACGCGGCTGGTTTGAAGGAACGGCTACCCCGCGTCAGCGCGAGCAGACAGCCCTGTACACCCATCAGCAGGCCGGCGAACCCATCGCCGACGCGCTCAACCGAACCATCGCAGCCAGCGTGAGCGACACGTGCATCTACACCATGCAGGACCTGCTCAACTTGGGCAACGAGGCGCGCATCAACACCCCTGCCACGCTGGGCGGCAACTGGACCTGGCGCATGCTCGACGGCGCCATCACCCGCGAGCTCGAGCACAAACTCACCGACTGGACCGAGACCTACTTCCGCATCCCGTCGGAAGCCGAAATCGAGCTTCCTCAATAGGAGCTACCGCGCCCGACCCCTCCCCACCGTGCGGACGCGCTTGCTTACCCGCGCGAGGCCACCCCAATCCCCTCGCGCGGGATTCTTATGAATTGCAGACATGTAATCAACCCATTACAGGAGGAAACATGCCCCAAATTAACCTCATGGAACTCGCCGAGCAGTCTTTTGGCACCTCGCTCGAGCAGCTCGACGACCGTCGCATTTACAAGCTGCTGGTCAAACTCGTGCAGGAGCGCTCCGCCGCCTGCCCGCTCAACAACGGCAAGAAAAAGCTCTATTACATTTCCGCCGAATTTTTGATCGGCAAGCTGCTCATCAACAACATGATCGACCTCGGCATCTACGACGAGGTTAAGGACCAGCTCACCGCCGCAGGCCACGACCTCAACAAGATCGAGGAGTTCGAGGTCGAGCCGTCGCTCGGCAACGGCGGCCTGGGCCGCCTGGCCGCATGCTTCCTGGATTCCATCGCCACGCTGGGCTTGACCGGCGATGGCGTGGGCCTCAACTATCACTACGGCCTGTTCCGTCAGCGCTTTGTCGACAACCAGCAGAAGGCCGTCCCCGACGAGTGGCTCGGTGAGCAGGACATCCTAGTCGACGACGACCGCTCCTACACCGTCGAGTTCGGCGATTTTGCCGTTACCTCCAAGCTCGTCAACATCGACGTGCCCGGTTACGGCCAGCCCACCAAGAACCGTCTGCGCCTGTTCGACCTGGCGAGCGTCGACGACGGCCTGGTCCCCGGCAGCTCCATCGACTTCGACAAGACAGAGATCGCCAAGAACCTCACCTTGTTCCTCTACCCCGACGATTCCGACGAGCAGGGCCGCCTGCTTCGCATCTACCAGGAATACTTCATGGTGAGCAACGCCGCCCAGCTCCTGATCGACGAGGCCATCGAGCGCGGCAGCAACCTGCACGATCTGGCCGACTACGCCGTGGTCCAAATTAACGACACGCACCCCACCATGGTCATCCCCGAGCTCATTCGCTTGCTCACCACCGAGCATGGCATCGAGTTTGACGAGGCCGTGACCATCGTACGCTCCATGGTCGCCTACACTAACCACACGATTCTTGCCGAGGCGCTCGAGAAGTGGCCGCTCGTTAGCCTGCAGAAGGTCTCCCCTGCCATCGCCGACATTATCGTCAAGCTCGATGAGATCGCGAAAGCCGAGCACGATGACCCGCGCGTCGCCATCATTGACGAGCACGACACCGTCCACATGGCCCACATGGACATCCACTTTGGCTTCTCCATCAACGGTGTAGCCGCCCTCCACACCAAGATTCTGGAGGACACCGAGCTTCATCCGTTCTACGAGATCTATCCCGAGAAGTTCTCCAACAAGACCAACGGCATCACCTTCCGCCGCTGGATCCATGGGGCCAACCCCGCGCTCGCCAGCCTGCTCGACGATGTGATCGGCACCGACTGGCGCAGCACCGGCGATCTGAGCAAACTCGCCAAGTTCGCCGACGACAAGAATGTTCTTGAGCGCCTGGCCGCCACCAAGACCGAGGCCAAGGCCATCATGCGCCAGTTCATGGCGCTCGAACAGGGCGTGACGATCCCATCCAACGCCATCATCGATGTTCAGGTCAAGCGTATCCACGAGTACAAGCGCCAGCAGATGCTCGCGCTCTACATAATCTGGAAGTATCTCGACATCAAGAACGGCAATAAGCCTAAGCACCCCGTCACCATCATCTTTGGCGGCAAGGCGGCCCCTGCCTACACTATCGCGCAGGACATCATCCATCTGATCCTGACGCTGTCGCAGTGGATTGCAAACGACCCCGACGTGGCTCCCTACCTGCAGGTTGTCATGATCGAGAACTACAACGTCACCGCCGCCGAGCGCGTGATCCCCGCCGCCGACATCTCCGAGCAGATCAGCCTGGCCTCCAAGGAGGCGAGCGGCACCTCCAACATGAAGTTCATGCTCAACGGCGCCCTAACCCTGTGCACGCTCGACGGCGCCAACGTGGAGATTGCCGAGCTCGTGGGCGACGAGAACATCTATACCTTTGGTGCCTCGTCCAAACAGGTCGAGCAGCTCTACGCCGACGGCAGCTATAACGCCAGCGCACTCTACCGCAAGCCCGGTATCAAGCTGCTGGTGGACTTTATCACCAACCCCGCCTTTATGGCGACCGGCAACGCCGAGCGCCTGCAGCGCCTGCACGACGACATTAAGGGCAAGGACTGGTTTATGGCCCTGCTCGACATTGAGGAGTACATCCAGACCAAGGAGCGCGTACTGGCCGACTACGAGGACCAGGACGCCTGGATGCGCAAGGCGCTCATCAATATCGCCAACGCTGGCACCTTCTCGTCCGACCGCACCATCTCCCAGTACAACGACGAGATCTGGCACCTGAACTAATTTCGCTTCCCTTACCCATCCTCTTGAGAAACGGAGTCGTGGCAACACGGCTCCGTTTTTTGTGCCCGCACGTTACCCTGTGATCCGACTCGGCCAAACAATCTCGATCCGTAGCAATTACTCAACCAAAACGGTCCCAGCCGTTACAGATTGAGACATACCGGCCCCTCCCCTTGGGTTTATCTCAATCTGTAACATCTAGCAGGTGTAATTCGCCTTTGGTGTTACAGATTTAGATGAAATGGTTAGCTCAGCGGAACCGTCTCGATCTGTAACATCTAACGTCCGAAATCGGCCCTACCTGTTACAGATCAAGACAAACTGACAGACGGAAAGCCCCAACACAAAGAAAGGCTCCCCTCTCGCCCAGTGGACGGGAGGGGAGCCTTATATGTGACCGCGGCAAAAGGATGGCAAAGCCGCAGTCGCCCAAAGGGAGGGCCTGGATGCACCGGGCCTAGATAAGGTTCTTGCCAGACACCTTATCGAAGAGATGAGTCGCGTTCTTCTCGAACTTGAACCAGATGGGGTCGCCAGCCTTGAGCGCGCCCTTGGCCTCGAGGTCGACGACGGGGATAATCAGGACAAACTGGCCGTCGGGAGCGGTCACATGGACATGCTCGGTCGAGCCCATGAGCTCGGTCACCTCGACGGTGCCCTGGAGCGCACCCTCCTCGCCCTTGTCGGCAAGCAGGATCTGCTCGGGGCGCACGCCGGCCGTAATCTCCTTCACGTCGCCGCCGTCCCAGTTGAGGGCAAGCTGAGCGCAAGTCTCCGGGGCGAGCGCCACGTTCATATCCTCGGTCTTGACAGTAAAGCCGTTGCCCGAGCGCACCAGCTGGGCATCGAAGAAGTTCATCTGCGGCACGCCGATGAAGCCGGCGACGAAGATGTTCGCGGGATGGTTGAAGACCTCCTGCGGCGTGGCGATCTGCTGGACGACGCCGTCCTTCATGACCACGATGCGGTCGCCGAGGGTCATAGCCTCGGTCTGGTCGTGGGTAACGTAGATGAAGGTGCCCTTGATCTCGTGACGCAGCTTAATGAGCTCGGCGCGCATCTGGTTACGAAGCTTGGCATCCAGGTTGGACAGCGGCTCGTCCATCAGGAAGACCTTGGGGTCACGCACGATGGCGCGGCCGATGGCGACGCGCTGGCGCTGGCCACCCGAAAGCGCCTTAGGCTTACGGTCGAGATACTCGGTAATGCCCAGGATCTCGGCAGCAGAGCGAACCTTGCGGTCGATCTCGTCCTTGGGGACCTTCTTGAGCTCGAGCGTAAATGCCATGTTCTCGTACACCGTCATATTGGGGTACAGAGCGTAGCTCTGGAACACCATGGCGATGTCGCGGTCCTTGGGCGCCACGTCGTTGACGCGCTTGCCGTCGATGAGCACGTCGCCGGAGGTGATGTCCTCCAGGCCGGCGACCATGCGCATCGTCGTGGACTTACCGCAGCCAGAGGGGCCAACGAGGACGATGAACTCCTGGTCGTGAACGGTGAGGTTGAAGTCCTCTACAGCGAGCACACCGTCCTCGGTAACCTTGAGGTTGTGCTTCTTCTCCTCGGTCTTCTTCTTTTTGCCAAAGAAGCCCTTCTTTTTTGACTCGTTGTTGGGATACACCTTCTGAACATGTTTGAGAACGATCTCGGCCATGTCTCTACCTTTCGATACGCGGCGCCGCGCTGAGGGGCGCCGCCCAAACTTGCAAAACAGTTACGGCATCAGCCCTTGACGGCACCTGCCACCACACCGTCGATGATGTACTTCTGGCAGAAGATGTACATGATGACGATGGGGACAACGACCATCATGATGCAGGCCATCATGGGGCCGAGCTCGACGTGGCCATAGCCGCCGCGGAAGTACTGGATCAAAATAGGAATGGTCTTGTACTTGGTGGAGTCGAGCGTAAGGTAGGGCAGCAGGTAGTCGTTCCAGACCCACATGGTCTCGAGGATGCCGACCGAAAGATAGGTGGGCTTCATGATGGGGAGAACGATCTTAAAGAACACCTGAACCGGGTTGCAGCCGTCAATCATGGCCGCCTCCTCGATCTCGAGCGGGATGTTCTTTACAAAGCCGGCGAACATAAAGACCGCCAGGCCCGCGCCAAAGCCCAGATAGATAAAGCAGATGTTGAACGGCGTATTAAAGCCGATGCGGTCCGCCAAATTGGACAGCGTGAACATCAGCATCTGGAACGGTACGACCATCGAGAACACGAACAGGTAATAGAAGAAGTTCGAGATCTTGTTGTTGACACGAACCACGTACCAAGCGCACATGGAGCAGCACACCAGAATCAGCACGACCGACGTGACTGTGATGATGAGCGAGTACATAAACGCCGAGGCAAAGCCCTGCTCGTTAAGAGCGTGTACGTAGTTTGCGAGGCCGTTGAACGTCTCGGGCGTGAGCAGATCGAACGCCGTGGTGGTGCTGATTGCGGTCCCCTTCTTAAAGGAATTGAGCGCAATCATGAACACAGGGTAGATCCACGCGAGCGACAGAATCGTAAAGAAGATCGAGAGCGCGCGGTTAATAGCCTTATCGCGTTTCATTACTGCTGCACCTCCTTGGACCTCGTGGCCTTAAGCTGGATCATAGAAATAGCGACAACCAGGATGCAGAAGATAACTGCCTTGGCCTGACCGATGCCCTGCCATGCGATGCCAGCACGCGAATAGAACGTGTTGTAGATGTTCAGGGCGAGCATCTCGGTGGAGTGCGCCGGGGCACCACCGGTAAGGGCGAGGTTCTGGTCGAACAGCTTAAAGCCGTTGGTGATGGACAGGAACAGGCAGATGGTGATGGTCGGCATCAGGTTGGGGATCTTAACCTTCCAAAACGTCTGCCATGCCGTAGCGCCGTCGACCTTGGCGGCCTCGATGTAATCAGACGGAATGGACTGCAGACCGGCGATGTAGATGATCATCATGTAGCCGACCTGCTGCCACAGGGTCAGGATGATAAGGCCCCAGAAGCCAGCAGCAGAGTTAAGGGCGATGAGCTGGGCGCCCACGTTGGAGAGCAGGCAGTTGATCAGAATCTGCCAAATGTAGCCCAGCACGATGCCGCCAATCAGGTTAGGCATAAAGAAAATCGTACGGAAGATGTTGGTGCCCTTGAGCGCCTTGCGAGTGAGCGCCTGCGCAATGGCCAGCGCGATCACGTTGATGAGCACCGTCGACAGGAAGGCAAACGCCACGGTAAAGAAGAACGACGTGGAGAACTGCGGGTCGGTCAGTGCGCGCACGTAGTTCTCGATACCGACAAAGTGCGCGTTATTGATGGTAATAAACTGGCAGAACGAGAGATAGAAACCCTGGATAAAGGGAATCACGAACCCGATCATAAACGCCAGGCACGTGGGCAGCATAAAGAGCGGCCACCAGCGCTTGAGTGCTTTGCCCATAGAAGGGTCCTTTCAATATGCAGGGGGCGGGCAAACCTACGTCTGCCCGCCCCCTGTCGCTAATCAGATAGCTTGGGCAGCAACTGCTTACTCGGAAGCAGCCTTCTCGGTCTTCCAGCCATCGACGAAGGCGTTCTTGACGCCGTCCCACTTGGTGTTGTCGGCAGCATAAGCGATGAGAGCCTGCTTGAGGTTCTTCTTCCACTCCTCGGAGGGGATGTAAACGAAGTCCCAAGCGACGGTCTTCTTGCCGTCCTTGGCCATAGCAACGGCCTGCTGAGAGAAGACGTTGGTGGTCTCCTTAGCGCTCTTGAACGGGGCGGTCAGGCCCATCTTGTCAGCGATGATGCTGGTGGCGGTGTCAGAAGTGACGCACCAATACATGAAGTCCTCGGTGGCCTTCTGGGCATCCTCGGAAGCCTGGGAGCTGACGCACCAGTAGTTCTCGCCGCCGGAGCACAGGCCCTGGTTCTCCTCGCCGTCGACGCCGATGTAGATCGGCAGCATGCCGAGCTGGTCGTCGGTCATACCGGCCTTGGTGAGGTCGGCGTAGGCCCAAGAGCCGTTCTGGTAGAAGACGGCCTTGCCGGTTGCGAACTCGTTGGTGGCGTCGTCACCGGTCTTGGAGGCGAGCTGCGAAGGATCGCAGGTGGAGTCGGTGATGTACAGGTCGAAGATCTGCTTAAAGTTGTCGAGATACTCGCCCTTGATCTCGTCGTCCTCCTGGTTGTGCTCCTTCTCGAACTCGTAGTAGAGCGGGAGGTTGGCGAGGTGGGTGGTGTAGCGCCAGCTGGAGGAGTCATCCATGCCGGCGGAAGTGAAGGCACCGTCAACGCCGAGCTCGTCCTTGCGGGCCTGGATGTCATCGGCGCAAGCCTTCAGCTTGTCGAAGGAGTTGATGTCCTCGGCCTTGTAGCCGGCCTTCTCGAGGAGCTCCTTGTTGTAGATGATGCCGTAGCTCTCCTGAACCCAGTCGATACCCAGATCCTTGCCGTCGGACTGCAGCGCCAGGGAGTCGTCGATGAGCTCGCCGCGGAGCTTGGTGTCGGAAAGATCGGCGCAGTAGTCCTTCCAGTTCTTAAGGCCGGTGGGGCCGTTGACCTGGAACAGCGTCGGAGCGGAGCTCTTGGACATCTCGGACTTGAGCTTCTCCTCGTAGGTGTTGGAGGCGGCGGTCACGATCTTGACCTCGACGCCCTTCTCCTTCTTGTACGCCTTGGCGATCTCCTTCCACTCCTTGTCGACCTCGGGCTTGAACTGGAGGAAGTAGACCTCGGCAGCGTCACCGGAAGCAGAGGAGCCAGAGCCGGCAGAACCACCGCAGCCCACGAGGCCCAGACCAAGAACCGCAGCCGCGGAACCAGCAAAGCCCAGGAACTGCCTTCTGCTCATTTCGTTCTTCATTACAATCCACCCTTTCACACCGTGGCGGCACCCTTTGCCGCCGCCTTCGGAGATTGGCTCGGGGACTTTGCCCCTTTTGCTGACTTGTACAATACGCTATTTGGCTAGTTGTTTGAACAAGTATTACTAGAGCGGTAGAAAAACTTCGGTGAACGGTAATTTCAACTTGATACTTGACAAGTTTTGTATAAACAATTATTTATTATCGAATGCAGAGAAAACGCCCGATCAAGCCGATGCATCGTCGGTTTGACCGGGCGTTTTCGCTTTGAGGGCATGAGTCTCGTCAGGCTGCGAGCTAGCCGGCTATCGCTTGGAGTTGACGCGGTAGTGGAAGATCTCGGGATGCGTGCGGGCATGCGTGACCTCGAACAAGATGCCGTCCGAGGTGTACGACTGGCTCTCCATAACGGCGACGCAGTTGTACTTGCCAAGGTCCAAGTAGCTGCAGTCCTCATCGTTGGCGAGCTCGACACTCACCGTACGACGGCTCGCCATCACTTTGACGCCGCGCTTGTGCTCCAGATAGCCGTAGATAGAATCCGCCGCGATCTCGGGGGTCAGGCCCTTGGCGATCGACGCCAAAAAGTAGCCATGGTCCACTTGGCGCGCGCTGCCGTTGAGGCTTCGGACACGCACTACGCGAATCAGCTCCTCGCCCACCTTAAAGCCCAGGCGACGAGAGAGTTGCTCAGTGCAAATCAAATGTTCAAAAGACTTGACCTCGGTCGATGCGACGGCATTGTTGCGTTTTGCGAACTCGCCAAACGACTCAACCTCTTCGAGTGCGCCCAGCATGTCGGTTTCGCCCTTAAGCCAAATAACGCGCACGCCCTTACCGTGTATAGGCTGCACAAACATCTGGTCGGCCAGCATGCTCAAGGCGCGTCGAACGGTATTGCGCGTGCAGCCAAACTCCGCGGTCAGCTCGGCTTCGGTTGGCAGCATCTCCTGAAACGCATAGGTCCCGTTGATGATGCGCGAACGGATCTCGCGGTAGATTCCTTCGTAAATCGCTTTTGGCATGATTTCACCTCTAATGAATATGTATGGCTAGGCACGATAGCATTTCTTTGGGTTGTTTAAACCGTCTATCGGCAAAGCACCGATTATTAACTGTCAACGGCGCCCGTGATGCTCCAATCGATTCGAATCAAAACCAACAATGCGGCGAACGCTCACTCCCCTACAATTAACTCATTGTTTAAACGTTCCACCGCAGACACGGCGGGCTTATGGTCGAGAGGCAGAATATGCTGCAAAAAATCCAACGCTTTGGCGGGGCAATGTTCGCGCCCGCCATGCTGTTTTCTATATCAGGCCTCATGGTCGGCATCTCCGCCCTCGCCACGACCGTAGACATCGTCGGCGACCTCGCCGTATACGGAACCCCTTGGTACGTTTTCTGGACCATCATCCAGCGCGGCTCGTGGACGGTCTTTAAGCGCCTTCCACTCCTTTTTGCCGTAGCGCTGCCTATCGGTCTTGCCCAAAAGCAACCGGCACGCTGCTGCCTCGAGGCACTCGTGGCCTATTTTGCCTATTGCTTCTTTTTGAGCGAGATCATTAAGCTGAGCGGAGACAACCTTGGGCTTAAGTACCCATCATCTTTGACCCCCGCCAGCGGTATCACCGTCATCGACGGCATCAAGACGCTCGACACCGGCATTATCGGCCCGCTGGCGGTATCGGCAACCGTCGTCGCCATCCATGACCGCTTCTACGATGCCAAGGTTCCCGATTGGCTCGGCACCTTCTCGGGTTCCTCGCTGGTCTACCTCATCAGCTTTTTTGCCGTGTTTGCCCTTGCCGCCATCTCGGCCGCCATCGTGCCCTTCGCATACGCCGCGACCGAAACGCTGCGCCACGCACTTGCGGGCGTCGGCCCCTTCGGCGTGGGCATCTTTGTGTTTTTGGAGCGAGCACTCGAGCCCATGGGGCTGCACCACCTGCTCTATATGCCCATCTATTACGACAATCTGGTCATTCACGACGGTATTTACGCCACGTGGACCAACCTACTCCCCATTCTCTCCCATAGCACGCGCCCTTTAAATGAACTTGCGCCCTGGGCAGGTTTTACCGCCACCGGCTGGGGCAAGCTCTTTGGCCTTCCCGCCATCGCGGCAGCATTCTATTTCACCGCCAAACCCGAACGCCGCGCCAGCCTTAAGGTCATCCTTTTGCCCGCCATCGTCGCCTCGGTGGTCTGCGGTGTCACCGAGCCGCTCGAGTTTCTCTTTATGTTCACCTATCCTGGACTCTTTTTGCTCTACGCCGTCCTATCCTCCTGCCTTGCCATGACCATGAACTTCTTTGGCATCGTCGGCATCTTCTCGGGCGGTCTCATGGAAATGACGGCCTTCAACTTCATCCCACTCATGCGAATGCATGCCGGCTCCTACCTTTTGGCGCTCGGTATCGGTCTTGCCTTTAGCCTCATCTTTTTTGTTAGTTTTCGAGCACTCATCTTGGTCTATGACCTTAAGACGCCGGGCCGCGAGGATCATGTCTCCAATCGCGCGGCAATCGATCGTTTAACGGGAAGCGGCTTTGCCAAAGAGCAATCTCCCAATGGCGAGGTCAGTATTCAATCCGATCAAGATCACGTCCTCGCTGAGCGGGTAATTCAGCTTTTAGGTGGCGTTGGCAATATCGTGGGCGCAACCAACTGCGCCACGCGCCTGCGCGTCGAGGTCGCAGACCCTTCCATCGTTGCAGATAACGCGTCGTTTGTCGCGGTGGGCGCCAAGGGCCTCATCATTACGGGCAAGACCGCCCAGGTGATTATCGGCATCTCCGTTCCCCGCGTTAAAGAGCATTTTGACCAGATCATGGGCCTCGAGCCGGGATTTGTGCCCACCACCTCGGCCTCCCCTGCCGCCAGCGCAGCCCATAAGCGCGGCGATATCTGCTTCTTCGATATCGACGGAACACTCGCCTGGCAAGACCCTCGAGTGGCACAAGAGCTTCCCGAGAGCGAGCGAGACCTCTCCCCCTATCCCAATGAAGCGGTCTCGCAAGCCATCCGTAATTTTGTCGCCAAGGGCAATATGGCGTTTATCTGCACAGGGCGCACGCTGAGCTGCATCCATCCAAAGCTGCTCGATCTGCCCTGGACCGGCATCGTCTGCCTCGCGGGTGGCTATGTCGAACTTGAGGGACACGTGATCCGCGATTTGGCGATGACGCCCGGTATGCTGCAGCGTCTTGCTCCCATTCTTGAGCAATCGGACGAAGTGATTCGTTTTGAGGGACTCAATGGCGTCGTTCGCATGGGTGCCGATGCGCCCGACGCCCCCGGATATGCCCGCACCGTGGGCGATGCAATTACGCAGCTGCAACATTACAGCGCCTACAAGATCTTAATGTCCACGTCGCTTGCCAACCGCATCGCTCAGGATCAAACGTTTGAGCCGCTGCTCTGCTTTAACGAGCTCGAGCTCGAAGTGACCGAGATTTCGCCTCGCGAATGCACCAAGCGCGAGGGTATCCAGTCCGTACTCGACGCCCTCGATCCCCACCACGGAACCGTATACGGCATCGGCGACGCCAGCAATGACGTCTCGCTGATGAACGCCGTCGACGTTGGCATCGCCATGGGCAACGCACCGGACTTCCTCAAGGAAAAGGCCGACTATGTCACCGACAGCATCGACCACGACGGCGTCGTCACCGCGCTCGAACACTTTGGGCTTATCTAGCCAAGCCCCTACTGCACTTGCGGCCGCATGGACCAATCGTCTTCAACCGCCGCGCTCGACGCCCTAATGTGGCAATATGTTGTCTGCATAATGCAACGATGCAACCTATCAAAGAATGCGAGAACCCGTGTCCAGTCCGTTTACCAGCTTTTTAGCCCAGCACTTTGACCAGATTAACGACTATCTGGCCACGTTCTTTGACGGACAGGCGACTTCCGCCGATATCGAGCGCTACCTGTATACCCCGCTCTCGGCATTTACGGCAAACGCCGGCAAGCGCCACCGCCCGCTCATCTGCATGCTCGCCGCCACTGCGGTAGGCGGCAGCTTTGAGAGCGCCCGCAGCGCAGCGGCGGCCATCGAGCACTTTCAGTCGGGCGCACTCATCCACGACGACATCGCCGACAACGGGCAGATTCGTCGCGGCAAGCCCTGCATGCACCTTACCGAGGGCACCGGTCTTGCCATCAACTGCGGTGACCTGGCGCTCACCATGGTCACCAAGACGGTTCTCGACGACCCCACACTCAACGCAGACGTGAAGCTTCGCGTGCTCCACGAGCTTACCGAAATGATCGTCCGTACCATCGAGGGCCAGGCGCTCGACCTGGGCTGGGTCCGCGACGGGCGCTTTGACATTTCGGTCGACGATTATCTGGACATGGCGACGCACAAGACCGCGTACTACAGCGGAGCGACGCCGCTTGCCGCCGGAGCCATTATCGGCGGCGGCAGCGAAGAGCAGATTGAGGCACTGCGCGCCTTTGGGCTGCACACGGGCCTTGCCTTCCAGATTCAAGACGACCTGCTCAACTTGATCGGCACCAAGGAGGCCGCCAACAAGGACTTCCGCACCGATATCACCGAGGGCAAGCGCACCCTCGTTGCCGTGCATGCCCTGTCAGACGAGCGCTATCACGACGAGATCGAGGCAATCCTTTCCTCGGGCACCGAGGACCCTGCGCAGCTCGCACGCGCCGTGGAGATCTTCCAGGAGACCGGCTCCATCGATTACGCCCACACCTATGCGCTCGACCTGACCGCTAAGGCCAAGGCCGCTATCGAAGGCGTCGAGCTCGACCCGCATGCGCGCGAGCTCTTCCTCTCCATGGCAGATTTCTTTGTGGAGCGCCTCAACTAGCGGGGGTCACAAAACCTGTGGGCAGCGCGTTTGGGTACAAGTTGCTACACTGTTGAGTGCATGTTTATGCATTGTCTTGCGTTGTCTATCCGACACGCGCTCAAAATAGTACGAATCGTACGCCGAAAGGGGTTCGTTCATGGAACCTATTACCACGGGCATGCAGGGAGCAGCCGTCGAGGATGTTCAGTCCCGCCTTCTGCAGCTCGGTTACACCATCGATGCCGACGAGGTCGCCGACAAGCGCTTTGGCACCACCACCGAGCAGGCCGTTGGCACGTTTAGGCTCGATAGCGGCCTTGCGGCCGGTTATGCCGTCGATATCCCCTGTTGGAGCGCCCTGGTCGACGCCTCGTATAAGCTGGGCGACCGCACCCTGTATCTGCGCATGCCCAATTTCCATGGCGCCGATGTGCAGGCCCTGCAGCGCGCTCTCAACGTTTTGGGCTTTGCCTGTGGCGAAGACGACGGCTACTTTGGTCCGCATACCGAGGCCGCCCTGCAGCAGTTCCAGGAAAATGTCGGCCTGTTTGCCGACGGCATGGCCTTCCAGGACACCTACGCCTACATCAACCGCCTGCACCATGTGTGGGAGGGCAAGCCCTCGGTCACCGAAGCCGAGTCCCGCATCGGTTTTGCTCGCGCCGCCAACGTGCTCGAGCGCTTCCAGATCGCCGTTATCGGTGAGGACCCCATCGCACGCAGCGTTGCTTCGCGCATGTGGAACATCGCCACGGCAACGACCGACAACAGCGGCATGATGCTCTGCGACTCCGAGGTCCCAACCGACGTTGACCTGGTGCTCGAGATCGCAAGCGACGAGCTGCCCGCCGACGCCGCGCCACGCGCCACGATTGCCCTCGCCGAGTGCCACAACCTGGCCCAGCGCATCCGCACCGCCAATGTCGCCGCGCAGCAGAAGCCGGCTCGCATTCGCATTGAGCTCACGGGCATGACGCGCTACAACGGCACCTTCACGGCCAGCGACGCGCAGACGCTCGCCGTACGCCTACTCGACGGCGTTTGCGATGCCCTCGCAGATTAGGTAAACTAGACGAGTTGCTTTTGGGCAACACCACACATTGGGACGTAGTTCAACGGTAGAACTCCGGTTTTTGGTGCCGGCTGTTGGGGGTTCGAATCCCTCCGTCCCAGCCATTAAAACTGAGCGCCCTAAGCCCATAACGGCCCAGGGCGCTTTCTTGTGGGCAAGCGGAGGAATTCGAGCCCGCAAGGGTGCGGAGCTGAGGAAACGCGAAGCGTTTTCCAGCGCAGCACGCAAGGAGCGAAGCGACGCAGCGGGGCGCGGCCGCCGACCAGGCAGACGCGGAATCCCTCCGTCCCACACCAGCCAAGAGCCCCTCACGTCAAGCAAATCGAGCCAACGCCGCCAAGCGGAGGGATTCGAACCCGCAAGGGAGCGAAGCGACGCAGCGGGGCGCGGCCGCCGCAGGCAGACGCGGTGCCGGCACTTGGGGGCGCTCCTAAGTGCCGGCATTATAGGAACGTCCCCAAGTGCCGGCTCGGGACTATTTTCGAGGACCCTCCGAAGGACTGTGGCCAAAAAACGGCAAATATGAGTACTGTTACCGTTGTAGCTACATTATTTTCGTTAATAAAAGAAGATCTTAATGAGATTTATTCGCATCAAGGTCTTCCTTTAATGAACACTTGAGGAGATACGGCAGCTTATCTGCTCGATCGACACGTCAAATCACCTTAAATGTGGTCAAAATTACTGCTACTAAAAGAGTATCAGTACTCATATTTGATGTTTTTTGGCCACGGCTCTTTATAGACACCCTGCACAGCGACGGTGGTAGATTTCGGAACGTGTCCGTCAGCCCCGTTCCGAAAAGCGAGCCGCATGCAACGGCCAAGCCACGACAGGCCCCGGGAGAGCGGGGACACCGGCTTAGGTTTATCGCGAGTTCCGCACGAACAGGAGGCCACTTAATGTGGCCTCCGTCGTGAGCAGGACTGTAGAGCAGGAAACCTAAGCCGGTGTCCCCGCTCTCCCGGGGCCGGCGGAATTTAGTTGTTAAGCATGCGGTCGAAGCTTCCCGAGTCGCCATCCCGATAGTCGGCGGTCATCAGAATCTCCTGCGGAATGCGCCCGCCCTCGCGCAGCACATTGCGGAACTGCACGCGCGTGACCATGGGCAGATCCTTGATCGTCGCCGCCAAGTTCTGCGGCACGCCCTGGTTGGCAGCCGCGGGCTCGCACTCGCCGCCGGCCTTCACGCGACGCTTATGCTCGGCGAGCATGGCGCGGTACATGCCGGCATGCAGGCGAATCTCAACCACATTGGCATTGCGAGCCTGCTCGACGATGCGCGCGCCCTCGCGGTCGATATCGCCCACGTAGTAGACGTAGTTAAAGCGATAGCCGATCTCAGCCAGATAATCGTCCAGGGCATGCGAGACGCTCGCCTTGCATCCGCCGCCAAAAATCACGCCGCCCACCTTGATGCCAAAGAGCTTGGCGTGCTTGCGGCCACGCAGCAGCCTGACGATCTCGTCGTAGGTGTCCAGGTTCTCGACCATAATGAACGGCTTATCGGCGCCCAGCGTAAAGAAACCCGTAAAGTGCACGGGGCGGTTGGGGGCGACCTTGATCGCCTGCATGCTGATGCCCTTTTCGGTCATGCGCCTTATCAGGCGCTCACCGTGCTTGCCGTCAAAAGCCTTCTCGTCGTTAAAAATCTGGTAGGCACGCTGGCGGCGCGAGGCAACCGGCGTATCGGCACCTCGGTTCTGCTCGATCCAAGCCTGGATGATTGCGATTTCCTCGGCAATCTTGCGGTTGGACATCTCGTTGTGCTGAGTGCGCTGCGGAGCCTTTTTGCCGTCCTTGCCCTCGACCTTTACGATCTGTGTCTGCTGCTCCTTGATCTTAGAGAGCGCCGTAGGCGTAGGGACAACTTTGAGCAGCTGCCTGCCTAAAACGCGGGCAAGGGCAAACGCCGATACCTCGCCGTGGACGGCCGGCTCGGGCTGCTGGGCAGCAGCATCTACTGCGGCAGACTCCGGCTTCTTCTGAGACCTGCGCTTAGAATCGCCTTGGGAATTGCGCTCGCGCTTCGGCATAGACGCCTGCTTCTGCGGACGATCGGACTTGCTCTCCTTCGCCGGCTGGCGCTTAGGCTGCCCCGAAGAAACCTCGGCCTTCGCATCCTCGTCCTGCGGCGTGGTCTTCTCGGCTGCAGTCTCGGCATGGGAACTGCGGCCCCCGCGATGGCGACGGCGGCGAGGCCTGCTCGACGCGCCCTGCTCCGTCTGCCCATCAGTAGGCTGCTCGCCCTTGGCCTCGGCAGCAACCTCAAGCTGCGGCTCAACAGGCTTCTGTTCGCGAGCCGCCGGCTCAACGGTTTTCTCGGTTTGTTCGGCCTTCTCGGCCTGAGCGGTCGAAGCCGGCTCGCCCTTCTCCTGACGCCTTACGGGATACGCGCGCCTCGCAAAACCACGCCCGGGACGGCATGAACCCGGAGCCTTCTTGGCAGACTCCTCAACATCGTCTGCAGCCTCGGAAGGCTCTTCAACCTCATGCGCGACATCCTGCTGCGCAGCCTTAAAGTGGGCACCACGGCGACGCTGGGGCTCCTGGGCCTCCACGGGCTTTTGCTCCTTCGCGGGCCTCTGCGACTCGGCAGCAACCTCGTTCTCAACAGCCTCGGCATCCGTCTCACCCTTTTGAGCAACGGCACGACGGAAGCGCTCCTGCTGGGCGCGGCGCTGCGCATCGCGCTTGCCACCCCCGCCAAAACCGCCGCGTCCTGCCTTGGCCGTAAAGGCACGCACGACGTTCTCATCGAGCAACTCATCGGTATCGACATGCTCACGCGGAGCAACTTCTTCCACAGCAGGCACGTCAGCGGAATCCTCGACGACAAAATCTTCGACGGACTCGGCAGGCTGCTCCTGGGCATCGCGGATCTCGACATTGATGGTATAGAACGCCGGGCGCCCGTTAATGCCGCTGCCCTCGATCTTGGTCACGATATTTGCCGCGATAAGCTCATCGCGCATCGCCTTGGTGTCGCATTCCTTATCGACGGAGCGGAAAATCTGCGCCAGCGCGCTCGACTTAATCTTGAGCGCCTTGCGGCAGAGCAGGTCGTAGGCAACCAGCTTGGCGCGCTCGGCAGAAAGCGACGTCTGGCTGCTCAGACGCTCAGCCAGAGCATCGACATTGTTTTGATTATCGGAATATACCGTCTTGGCCACGGGGCCCCTTTCATATGCACACATATACGTCCATATGGTACAACGCACGAGCCTATCCACGCAAAACATCTGCGAGAACGCCCTTGCACCACCTGTTATCACAAGAAAAAAGACCGGGTCCGCTTGATTGCGGACCCGGTCTTTCCGAGTCAAATAGATGGGAGATTCAACCCGTCCGACCGACTAGGCCTTAGCGGCCTCGGCGTCGGCAGGAGCCTCAGCGGCAGCGGCGCGACCGTACTCGGCCTTGCCCATCTCGGACCACTCGGGCTCCTCGTCGGGCATGGAGCCGGCCTCCTTGCCGAAGAACTCCTTGAGACAGTTGACGGCAACGATGAGGCCCAGGACCATCAGCAGGACGGCGAAAACGAGCTGCAGGCCCTTGGTGGCGGCGACGGAGACGGCGGCCGTGGTGGCGGTAGCCGGGATGGTGCCGAAGAAGCCGTAAGCCTGGACAGCGGTCATGCAGCCCATGGCGCTCTGGACCAGCGAGGTGAAGGTGCAGCAGAGCAGGAAGGCGACGGGCACGTAGAGCATCCAGCCCTTGCGGCCGGTGCACTTGCAGAACACGGCGAGGGTGATCATGGTCATGCCGCCGAGCAGCTGGTTGGAAGCACCAAAGAGCGGCCAGATGTTGGCATAGCCGCCAAAGGCGAGGGCGAGACCGGGAAGCAGGGTGACGACCGTGGCGAACCAGGGGTTGCCGAGAACCTTCATGTAGCCGGCCTTGGACTCGATGACCAGGGCGTCGTTGGTCTGGGCAAAGAACTCGGAGAATGAGGTGCGGGCGATGCGGGCGACGGCATCGAGCGAGGTCAGGGCCAGAGCGGAGACGTTCATGGTCATGAAGACGGTAGCGAGCGTGCCGTCAACACCGAAGGCCTGCATACCGCGGGAGATGCCAGCGGCGAAGATCTGGAACGGGGTGGAAGCGACGCCGGCGTTGAGGGCACCGGTGCCGGCGGTGTTCATATCAGAGAACATGATGCCGGCGACGATGATGGCAAGGATGCCGACGAAGGACTCGACGATCATGGCGCCATAACCGACCTTGACGGCGTCCTGCTCCTTCTCGACCTGCTTGGAGGAGGTACCAGAAGAAACGAGGCTGTGGAAGCCGGAGAGGGCACCGCAGGCAACGGAAACAAACAGGACCGGGAACATCATGCCAGAAGCGCTGGAGAAGCCGGTAAAGGCCGGAGCGGTGATGGTGGCCTGGCCGTTAACACCCAGGACGACGATACCGAGGACAGCGCAGGCGATCATGACGATCATCATGATGGAAGTGAGGTAGTCGCGAGGGGTCTTGAGCATCTGGATGGGCATAGCGCCAGCGAAGACCAGGTAGACCATGACGACGGCGAACCACTGGAACTTATCCAGGTAGACCGGGAACTGCATACCGACGGCAAACATGAGAACCATGAGGACCACGCCGGCGACGAACTCGGTAGCACCGGTGAGGTTGAACTTCTTCTGGGCCCAACCAAAGGCGATAGCGACGAAGGTGAACAGGATGGAGATGGTACCAGCGCAGCCGGCGGCATAGGACTTGGTGAAGTCGATAGCACCGGTGGCAGCGCCAGAAGCGTCAACGACCGAGGTGAACATGAACGTCTTGCAGACCATGTCGGTGAAAGCGGCGATGACGATGATGCAGAACAGCCAGCAGAACAGCAGGAACAGGCGACGGCCGGTCTTGCCGATGTATTTCTCGATGAGCTGGGCCAGGGACTTGCCGTTGTTCTTCATCGAAGCGTACAGAGCACCAAAGTCGTGGACGGCGCCAAAGAAGATGCCGCCGACGAGGACCCAGAGCACGACGGGCAGCCAGCCAAAGGCCATGGCGACGATCGTACCCGTGACAGGGCCAGCACCGCAGATCGAGCTGAACTGGTGCGAGAACGCGGTAAAGGCGGAGACGGGCGAGAAGCTCTTGCCGTCCTTCATGCGCTTGGCCGGCGTGAGGGCCTCTTTGTCAACGCCCCACTTGTTGGCCAGCCAGCGGCCGTAGCCCAGATAGCCACAGGCGAGCACCGCCGCGGCCACAACCATGAGCAAAACTCCGTTCATTACATTTCCTCCTCTAAAAAGAACTTCCTAGACATAAAAAATGAGGGCCGTCGGTTGCGCTCGACGACCCTCATCTTCATCAGCCGCCCGTTATCGTACGGGCTAGCTGTATGTGCTAACCCGCATCAGATAATTACTACGCTGATAATGTTTAGCTGATGCGTGAACATGTCTAAGAAATCCTCTTCAATCATGATGTGAACGATCCGTGCGTGTTCACATCCCCCAGTGGTTGAAAAGGAGTATGAAACTTTAGTTACCTAAAGTCAACGCAAATTTGTAATGGATTTTCAACTTTTTTGAATTTCT
This sequence comes from Collinsella sp. AM13-34, assembly GCF_003473055.1. Taxonomy (NCBI): domain Bacteria; kingdom Bacillati; phylum Actinomycetota; class Coriobacteriia; order Coriobacteriales; family Coriobacteriaceae; genus Collinsella; species Collinsella sp. AM13-34. The sequence continues at coordinate 31,701 of NZ_QRLE01000023.1, forward strand.
CGTTATAAAACGCCACTGACCTCGGACTTTACCCAACAAAAGTTTTTGCATGGGAGATACCCCTCGGGAGCCGCGGGAGCCGGGCGGCGCATATGAACTTTCCTGCTCTACAGTCCTGCGCAAGACGGAAAGCACATTA
>NZ_QRLE01000024.1:0-27506 GCF_003473055.1 Collinsella sp. AM13-34
ACATTAAGTGCTCTCCGGCTCGTGCGGAACTCGCGATCGACTTCGCATGCCGCCGGGCAGCCGGGGCCGACGCGAGGTTCAAGATTGTCAAAAAAGCGGTCGGCGCGCAGTGCGCCGACCGCCGATATATGGGGTCTGATATTTTCTACCAGCTAGTTCCTCTTACTCGTCTAGGAGATCCTCTGGCATGTCGTTGCCGTCGCCTAGATCGACAGGGGTTTCTTCGGGGACAGAGCCGTCTTCTGTGGCTTCGCCTTCGGGCTTCTCCTTGGCGGCCGTCATGCGGGCTACGGCGCAGATGCGGTCGTTGTCGTCGACGGTCATCATCTTGACGCCCTGGGTGGCTCGGCCGGTCTGGCTGATCTCGTCGGTCTTGACGCGAATGACCGTCGCGCCCTCCGTCACGATGAACAGCTCGTGCTGCGGGCCCACCGTCTTCATGGCCGCGAGGTTACCCTTACGCTCGGTCATTTGGATGGTGTAGACGCCCTGGCCGCCGCGATTCTGCTCCGGGTAGTCCGCGACCGGCGTGCGCTTGCCGTAGCCGCGCTCGGTGATGACGAACAGATCGCCGTTGCCGTTAGTGACTTCCATGCCCAGAACGCTCACGCCGTCCTTCATACCGATACCGCGAACGCCGCTGGTATCGCGGCCGGTGGCGCGCACCTGCTCCTCGGAGAACATGATCGCCTTGCCCGCGGTGGTGGCCAGGATAATCTTGTCGCCCTCGCGCACGCGGCGCACGTTCAGCAGCGCGTCGTCGTCACGCAGGTTGATAGCGATCAGGCCGTCGCGACGGCTGCGGTCATACGCGCTCATCACGGTCTTCTTGACCATGCCGCTCTTGGTGGCAAACATCAGATACTCGTCGGCAGGGAACTCGCGGCAGCTGATGACGCTCGCGATCTTCTCGCCCTCCTCGAAGGGCAGCAGGTTGACGATCGCGGTACCGCGCGCCTGACGCGTACCCACCGGCAGCTCGTGCACCTTCAGGCGATAGACCTTACCCTTGCTCGAGAAGAACAGCACGTACTCGTGCGTGGACGCGATGAACATCTCGTCGATAACGTCGTCCTCTTTGAGGTTGACGCCCGACACGCCCTTGCCGCCGCGCTTCTGGGCGCGGTAGGCGGCCACCGGGATGCGCTTGACATAGCCGGTGTGGGTGATGGTCACGACCATGTCCTCGTCGGCAATGAGGTCCTCGACGTCCAGGTCCTTCTCGACATGGCTGATCTCGGTGCGGCGCTTATCGCCAAACTTCTTGGAGATCTCGCGCATCTCTTCCTTAATGACGCCCAGGATCTTCTCCTCGTGCGCCAGCAGGTCCTCGTAGTAGGCGATGGCACGGCGCAGGCCGTCCAACTCTTCTTGGATCTTGTCGCGCTCCAGGCCGGTCAGGCGGCGCAGCTTCATCTCGAGGATGGCCGTGGTCTGCTCGGGCGTAAAGCCAAAGCGCTCGATCAGGCGGCTGCTGGCCTCGGAATCGGTCTGCGAGGAACGGATGATGCTGATGACCTCGTCAATATGGTCGAGAGCCATCAGGTAGCCCTCGAGGATATGCGCGCGGGCCTGGGCCTTCTTAAGGTCGAAGCGGGTGCGGCGGGTGACGACGTCGACCTGGTGATCGATGTAGTGCTGCAGCATCTCGCGCAGGCTCAGGCATTTGGGAACGCCGTTGACAAGCGCCAGGTTGTTGGCGCCGAAGGTCGTCTGCAGCGAGGTGTACTTATACAGGTTGTTGAGCACGACCTGCGGAATGACGCCCTTCTTGAGCTCGATGACCAGACGGATGCCCTTCTGGTTGGACTCATCGCGCATGTCCGAGATGCCCTCGATGCGCTTGTCGTTGACGAGCTGGGCGATCTTCTCCTGCAGGGTGCCCTTGTTGACCATGTAGGGAATCTCGGTAAAGACCAGGCGGTTGCGGCCGGTCTTGGTGGATTCCACGTGGGCCTTGGCGCGCACGGTAATGGAGCCGCGGCCGGTCTCGTAGCTCTGCTTAATGCCGGCGCTGCCCATGATGATGGCGCCGGTGGGGAAGTCCGGACCGGGCATGATCTGCATGAGCTCGTCGACAGTAGCGTCGGGATTATCGATCAGGTAGCAGGTTGCCTCGATCGCCTCGGTGAGGTTATGCGGGGCGATATTGGTGGCCATGCCGACGGCGATGCCCTGGCTGCCGTTGACCAGCAGGTTGGGGAAGCGCGCAGGCAGCGCCACGGGCTCGGCGAGTGATTCGTCGTAGTTGGGCTGCCAGTCGACGGTATCCTTCTGCAGGTCACGCAGCAGCTCCATGGCGGGCTTTGCCAGGCGGCTCTCGGTGTAACGCATGGCCGCCGCGCCGTCGCCGTCGATGTTGCCGAAGTTGCCGTGACCGTCGATGAGCGGCGTGCGCATGGAGAACCACTGCGCCAGGCGGACCATGGCCTCATAGACCGCGATGTCGCCATGCGGGTGGTACTTACCGATAACTTCGCCGACCGTCCAGGCCGACTTCTTATGTGGGCGGTTGGGGTAGATGCCGCTCTCGTTCATCGCGTACAGGATGCGGCGGTGCACCGGCTTTAAGCCGTCGCGCACGTCCGGCAGGGCGCGCGCCGTGATAACCGACATCGAATACTCGATGAACGACTGCTTCATCTCGCGACCAAACTCCGAAATCTGGAGCTGGCCGCCGTTAATATCCTCGCCGGCCGAGGCGCCACGGTCGACTTCGCCAAAGCTCTCCTCGAGCTCGGCGTCGTCGTCCTCTTCCTCTTCATCATCGGCATCGGGATTATAGGCGTCCGGATCGCCGTCCTCGCCCTGCTCAGCACGGGCAAGCAGGCGCTTCAGATCGTCGGGCATACCGGCATCGCCGGCCTCGCCCATACCCTCGTTATTGTTGATATCGTCTGCCACGTTACCTCCTCATGGTTTGCGTGGTCCATTAGTTCCCTACCACGGAGACGAATTACCGGGAACACCGGATAACCCTCCTAGGTTTTCCAGGTGCCCCAGGTTGCCCTGAAGGATGAGGGCGCGCGCCTTGCGTGCGGCGCCCGAAATCCTGAAGGGCAAGATGGGGTGCCTGGGAAAGCTAGGCGTCTAAGAAGCGCGCGTCGTGCGCGTGTTTTTCAATGTACTCGCGGCGATAGCCGACCTCGGAACCCATCAGCTCGCGCACGGCGCGGTCCGCCACCACGGCGTCCTCGATCGACACACGCTGCAGGATGCGGGTCTTGGGGTCCATCGTCGTCGAGGCAAGCTGCTTGGGGTCCATCTCGCCCAGGCCCTTGTAGCGCTGGACGGTATAGCCCTTGCGCTTTTTGGTGATCTTGCCGTCCTTGGCCTTGCCGTCCTCGTCGTTATCGTCGGGGTTCAGGCCCAGACTCTGGATGGTGTCGCGCAGGATCTCGTCTTCGGGCTGGCGGCCGTTGGGATACACGTAGTGGATCTTGTTGCGCACCTTAATGCCAAAGATGGGCGGGCAGGCAACATAGACGTAGCCGGCATCGATCAGCGGACGCATGTACTTGTAGAAGAACGTCAGCAGCAGGATGCGGATATGCGCACCGTCGACGTCTGCATCGGTCATGATGATGATCTTGTGGTAGCGCGCCTTGCTGATATCGAAGTCGCCGCCGTCGCCGGCACTCGTCGTGACGCCGCAGCCGATCGCGGTAATCAGCGACTGGATGGTGTCACTCGAGAACGCGCGGTGGTCACCAACGCGTTCGACGTTCAAAATCTTGCCGCGCAGGGGCAGAATCGCCTGGATGTCTCGGCGACGGCCGTCCTTGGCCGAACCGCCTGCCGAGTCGCCCTCTACGATGAAGAGCTCGGTCAGCTCGGCATCGCGCACCGAGCAGTCAGCGAGCTTACCGGGCAGGGACGCCGTCTCGAGCAGGCTCTTGCGGCGGGTCGCCTCGCGCGCCTTGCGGGCGGCATTGCGCGCCTTGCAGGCCTGCTGCGCCTTCTTGACGATCTCGCGAGCGGGCTTAGGGTGCTCCTCGAGGTAATCGGCGAGGCCGTCGGTCACGATCTTGAGCGTCAGCGCGCGCATATAGGAGCTGCCGAGCTTGGCCTTGGTCTGACCCTCAAACTGCGGGTCGGGCAGCTTGACCGAGATGACAGCCGAAAGGCCCTCGCGCACATCGTCGCCGGTCAGGTTGGCGTCCTTTTCCTTGAGCAGATTCTGCTTGCGCGCGTAGTCGTTGATCACGCGGGTAAGCGCGGTACGGAAGCCTTCGAGGTGCATGCCGCCCTCGGGGGTGTAGATGTCGTTGGCAAACGACATGACGTTCTCGCCATAGCCGCTATTCCACTGCAGGGACACCTCGACCTCGCCCATCTTGGTCACGGGCGCGTCCGGATCAGACTTGCCCTCAATGTAGATGGGCTCCTTAAAGGCCTCGGGGACATCCTTGCCCTCGTTGAGGAACTTGACGAAGTCGATGATGCCGCCTTCGTAGCAGAACTCCTCCACGTGGGGAGTCGCCTCGCGCTCGTCGGTCAACACGATCTTGAGGTTCTTATTGAGGAACGCCGTCTCCTGCAGACGGTTGTGCAGCGTATCGAAATCGTAGATGCAGGTCTCGAAGATCTCGTCGTCGGGCCAGAAGGTGACGGTGGTGCCCGTCGTCTCCGATGTGCCCACGATCTCCATCTTCTTGACGGTCTTGCCGCGCGAGAATTCCATCTCGTAGACGCCGCCGTCGCGGCGGACCTGTACGACCACGCGCTTGGACAGGGCGTTGACGACGGAGATGCCCACGCCGTGCAGGCCGCCCGAGACCTTGTAGGCCGAGTTATCGAACTTACCGCCAGCGTGCAGGATCGTCATGACGACCTCGAGCGTCGGGATCTTTTTGATAGGATGCTCGTCGACGGGGATGCCGCGCCCGTTATCGACGACCGTGATGGAGTTGTCGGCGTGGACCGTCACCTGGATCTCGGTGCAGAAACCGGCCATGGCCTCGTCGACGGAGTTGTCAACGATCTCCCACACCAAGTGATGCAGACCGCTGGCGCTCGTCGAACCGATATACATGCCCGGGCGCTTACGAACGGCCTCGAGACCTTCGAGAATCTTAATCTCGCCGCCATCGTAATCGTTTTCGTTTGCCACACGTCCTCCTTCAGTTAAGAAAATGTGTACAGCCTTACTAGTTTATCGTAAAAAAATACCCTCGGGAACGAGGGTATTTGGCTCTACAAGGCCACCAGATGCGATTTAAGGCTCTTTTTTGCTCTGCACGCCCTTGGCCCACTCGGCACTGGCTCTCATGGCATTCTCGAGGGCCTCGCGCAGTTTTTGGTCTTCGATGGGCGCCACTTGGCGCTCGATCTCGGCGCGCTCGGCATCGCTGAGGTCGGCGTGCGGAGCCGGCGGGCGCTCGGTCGTCGCCGGGTGCAGGCGCTCCTTGGCGGCGGGTGGCGTGTGACCGGGCGCGGTGGTTTTGAACACCAGGCCGTCCACATGCGCACCGGCGCGCTCCATGCGCGCGCGGATGATCTCGCGCAACAGCGTCATTTCCTGCGTCCACGAGGGCGAGTCGAGATACACCAGCAGCTCATTGGACTCGGGCAGGTAACGCAGTCCCGTCACATGCCGCCCCTCGCGCGTGCCCGAGCACACCGCGTTCCATGCGCGATAGACCGTGCGCGACTCCTCGGCGGCCTCCATCTGCGCACGGCGCTTAGGCGTTGCAGCCGCCAGGATGCGCTGGCGCTCTGCGTTCAAAAACCCGCTGAAGGCGACTGTCTCGCTCTCGCGCTCGTAATTAGCACGTCTCACCCATGCTCACCACCTTGGCTCGATCAAGCAGGTCATCGGTAAAGTACCCCAGGTTGGTCGTGGTTATGACCGTCTGGATATCATCGCCAATCAGCCGCAGGAAAGCGCCGCGACGCTCGCCGTCGAGCTCGCTCATCACGTCGTCCAGAAGCAGCAGTGGGGCGGTGCCCAGGACATCGCGAGCCACGGCAACCTCGGCCACCTTCCAGGACAGCACCAGCGTGCGCTGCTGTCCTTGGCTGGCAAATGAACGGGCGGAGCGACCAGCCACGGTGAACTCGATCTCGTCGCGATGCGGTCCCACCAACGTCACGCCGCGGCGAATTTCCTCGTCGGCATGCTCGTCAAGGGCAGCCAGCATGCGCTCGTACGCCCAACCCTTCAGCTCTTCGCGATCCTCGACCTGGGGTAAATCCCCCAGCGTGGACGCATAGGTCACGTTGGCAGCCTCGCCGGACGCCACTTGCCCGTAGGCAGTGTGCACATGGCCCGCCAGCCGGTCGAGTAGGGCCAACCGGTGCACGAGCAGGGCCGAGCCCGCGCGAGCAATCGAATCGTTCCACGCGCCGAGCATCTCGCGACAGCACCAGGTCTCCTTGAGCAGGGCGTTACGCTGGGTCACGCAGCGCCCATAGGTGCTCGCAAGATCGGCATAACGCACGCTCAGCTGCATGCCAAAGTCATCGAGGGCGGCGCGGCGCACACTGGCGCCTCGCTTAACCATGTCCAGATGGTCGGGGCAAAACAGCACGCTCGGCAGAATCCCGCGCACACCGGCGGCAGAGCATCTCTTGCCGTTGCGACTAAACGAGCGCTTACCGTCCTCCGCGCTCAATCCCATATCAAGCACGCGGCCGTCGCCCTCGAGCCTCAGCTCGATCTTGCACGAGCCCACGCCGTCATGGACGAGCTCGGCTGCGGTCGGATGCCTAAACGAGGCGCCGCTCGTCAGCAGCTGCAGCGCCTCTATGAGATTGGTCTTTCCCGCCGCGTTGGGTCCCGCAAGTATCGTCACGCCCTCGTCCAGGGCAAGGCGATAGCTATCGAAGCTGCGGTAGTGCGCGACGGAAAGATCGCGGGCGAACATGGTCATGGCGCAGCGCTAGATGCGGACCGGCATGACCAGGTACAGGTAGTTGATCTTGTCGTAGGACTTGAAGATGCCCGCCTGCGAGTAGCTCTTGAGCTCCAGCGTGATCTCCTTCTCCTTGGACAGGGCATTGAGGCAGCCGAAGATGTAGTGGTAGTTGAAGGCGATGGTACCCGACTCGCCCTCAGCCTCGACATCGATCGTCTCCTGCGCAAGGTCCTGGTCATTGGAAATGGAGGACAGGCCCATCTGCCCGTTCTCGACATCGATCTCGAACTTGACGGCGGGGTTGGCGCTCGCGATAACGGCCACGCGCTTGAGGGCGGCGTTAAAGGCGGCGACATCGATCTTGACGCTCGTCACGCACGAATCGGGGATGAGCTGCTTGTAGTTGGGGTACACGCCCTCGATGCGACGCGACACGTAGGTGGTGTTGCCGGCCTCGAAGACGACCTGGGTGTCGGTAGCCCCGATCATGATGGTCGCCTGGCTGGCCATGATGTTCAGCGCGTCGTTAAAGGCGTCAGCCGGAACGTTGAGCTCAAAGGAGCCCTCGAGGGTCGAGGTCTCGACCTGCGTATCGCACACGGCCAAGCGGAAGGAATCGGTCGCCACCAGGCGTACGGTGTTGTTCTCGACCTTCATGTGCACGCCGCCCAGGATGGGGCGAGCCTTGTCGGTCGAGGTGACGCGCCACACGCGGCCGACCATTTCGGACAAGACATCGGTCGGCAGCTCCACGGCACTCTCGATGGCATAGGCCGGAAACTCGGGGAAGTCATTGGCATCGAGCGTGTTCAGCCTAAAAGAGCTCTTCTCGCAACCAATCAGCACCTGGCGCTCGGACAGCTCAAAGGTGACCGGGGCATCGGGGAGGGTCTTGGTGATATTGGAGAGCATCTTACAGGGGATAACCATCTCGCCCTCTTCTTCGACATGCGCCGCGATGCGATGACGGATCGAGATAGTGTAGTTAGAGGTCTGGAATTCCAAGATGCCGTCTTGGGCCTTAACGAGCACGCCCGACAGGATGGGAAGGGTGGATGCCGAAGCGACACCCTTCATAACGACGCCGATGGCTTGTGTAAGCGAGCTCTGGCTGACGGTGAACTTCATCTTTTAATACCTTTCTATAGATATAAATATCTTAATAATAGTAATAGCACTGACGAAACTGTTGATTACTCTCAAAGACGCAGGTCAGACCCAGAAAGAGAATCGACAGCAACCTGTGTGCAACAGGGGTGGTTTTCCACGTTCAAAACCTGCGCAAAACTTTTCATCACCGCGGGTTGGGTTTTAGACACCTTATGCCCGTGGTTTCGACAAGTTTTCAACAGGTGTCTCTATTTCCCTACGAGCGCAGTGTAATTTTATCGCGCAGCGACTTGAGGTCTTCGGTGACGGTGCGGTCTTCCTGGATCATCTTCTGGACCTTTTTGTAACTCGTGCTGACGGTCGAGTGGTTGCGGTTGCCAAATTCGGCGCCCACCGCCGTGGTCGTCATCTCGCACATCTCGATGGCCAGGTAGATAGCGATATGGCGTGCTTTGGCGATATTGGCGTTGCGACGCGGGCCGATGAGCTCCTCGTGCGTCACGCCGTACTGCTCTTCGATGACGGACTGAACCGTCTGGACGTTGATCTTTTTGGCCGATGTGTCAAAGTACTGGCTGGCGATGGCGTCGATATCGTCAAAGGTGAGCTCCCCGCCCTCGCGCTCGCGGTCGCCCGCCTCGCCGGCGCAGCGCTCGCAAAAGCTCTCGAGTTCGCGGATGTTGGTGCCCGAGACCTCGGCCATGTGTTTAAAGTGCTCGTCGGTTAGGTGCCCGCCGTCGCCCCCATAGGCCGCCAGCAGCGAGTCGTCGCCTGCCTCGGGAGCGGCGACGATGGTGTTCTCGTAATAGCGCTGCAAGATCTTGTATTTCATCTCGTAGCTGGGCTCTGCGACCAGGCAGAGCATGCCGGCGTTGAAGCGGCTGGTCAGACGCTCGTCCATGCTCAGGTCCTTGGGGGCGCGGTCTGCCGCGATGACGACCTTCTTGTTGTTGCGGATGAACTCGTCCATGAGCTGGAAAAAGTAGTCCACGCTCGCGCGCTTGCCGATGATGTTTTGGATGTCATCGATGATGAGCACGTCCACGCCGTGGTATGCCTGCATGATAGGGGCGTTGCTCTTCTTTTGGCGGTCGAACTCGGTCATCAGGTCGTCCAGATATGCCTGGGAGTTGGCATACTTGACCTTGATCTCGGGCGACTTCTCGGCGAGCTCGTTTTTGATGGCAAGCAGCAGGTGCGTCTTGCCCAGGCCCGATTTGCCGTAGATGAACAGTGATGTGCACGTGCCGCGCTCGTCCGCGAGGGCGGCAAACTTGAGTGCCGAGCGATAGGCATGGCTGTTCTCGGGGCCGTAGACAAAGTTCTCAAAGGTAAATTTTGAGTTCGCGGCGAGCGGGGCTCCATCCGCATTCTGCTCGGCCGGTACGGTCGGTGCTGGCATGGGTGAAGCGGGGGTCGCAGCTTGCGTGGACTTAGTCGGCGCTCCGCCCTTCATCTGGTTCATCATGCGACGAAAATCATCGGCCGAGAGCGTGTTCTTGATTGCAATGCCCGAATCCGCGCCCGCCGCTGCGTCGTGAGCGATAGGCATGTGCGTGACGGGTGCGTTCGTTGACGTCGCCGCCGCGGTCGGCAACGGTGCCATGGTTTCACGGGAAACATCGCCGTGCTGGTGCTCGATTGTCGGCACGTCGCCTGCGGAGGCCGGCACCGCCGGGGAAGCAGCGGGAGCCGTGGCGGGCGCCGTCGCGGCAGCAGATTCGGCCGTTGCGCCTTGCGGTGCCACGATGTCGAGCGCGATCGGTGCAAAGGCGATTTCTTCCAGATAGGCCTCAATGGTCGGCTGATGCTTTTTGAGCTGCGCGATGGCAAAGCGCGAGGGGGCCTCGATCGTGAGCGTATCTTCGGTCAGGCTTATGGCGCGCGATTGCCCCAGCATGTTGATGAGGCGTGCATCTTGGCCGTCGCGCTGGCAAAAGGCGATGGCATCCCCCAGGATGATGCTTGCTTCCTCGTCCACTATCTCTCCCGTTCTTTAGCTCTGAGCTCGCACGCGAGCGGCGCCGAGTTCGGTCAGATGGTATTTCTGGCCATGCTTGATGACCAAGCCGGCCTGCGCCAAGTCATTGAGCGTGCGTGACCAAGTGGGGGCCGAGTTTCCAAACGCCCTCGCCAGATCGGTAGCACCGCACGCTTGATTTTGCGCCAGATAGCCCAGCGCGGCGTTGCCGCGATCGCTTACGAACACGTCCGGTTGTGGCTGCGCATACTGATTTGCTGCATTAGGATACATCATTTGAGCTGCTGGTTGTTGAGAACTCTGCATCGGCGGCATTTGCTGTTGAAAACTTTGAGGCCACTGTTGGTAAGGCTGCGGAGGCATCTGCTGGGCCCAGGGGTTGTACTGCTGCTGCGGCATCTGCTGGTACGGCTGCTGATATCCCTGCTGGTACTGCTGCGGGAACTGCTGGCCATACCCCAGTGGCTGCATCTGCTGATATGGATATCCCTGTTGGTACGGCTGATAGCCCATTTGCTGGCTACCCGGTGCCCCCGTCGCCTGCTGCATTGCTGCTGTATCCTGATCCGCCAGCGGCATGGCCTGTGGCACGTTTGGCGGCATCGACATCGACGCCGCCTGGGGCTCTTGTGTAGGAAGCATTCCGGGCTGCTGCATCTGTCCCACGCGGGGCTGCATCTGTTGCGTTGCCATGGGCTGCTGCGCAAAAGCTCCCGGCAGGGGATATGCGGGCTGCTCCGTCTCGGGCCGCACGGCAGCACCGCGCCCGCCGGCGCGTTCGATTTCCTGCACGCGTTTAGGGTCCAGGCTTACCGTAACCACGGTGCCGTTGCCCATATTGTCCTCGATGGACACGGCCCCGCCGGCGTTTTCCAAATACTCCTGCACCATGGGAAACCCTGCTCCTGTTCCACGGATATAGCGCTTCATCTTGCTGTTTGCGCTGGTAACGCCAAAGTCGAAAGCGCGCTCCTTGTCGTCGATGCCGGGTCCTTGATCAGCAAAGCGGATGGTGTCTCCGCCGTCCAGAATCGAGATGATGGGCTCGGCAAAGTGTGCGTGGATAAAGTTTTCGACAATCTCGCGGATGACCATGAGCGAGATATGGCCACCTTGTTCTTTCATGCACTGGTAGACGGTGTTGGTCGTCTCTTCCAAATACGTGCGGACATCTTGCGGATCAATGACGATCACACGCGGTGTCGACAGCATGTCGTCATAGACGGCGATGCGCGCGGCGTACATGGCTTTTGGCGCCTGCGTGGTCGTCTGCTCGCCTTCCTCACGCTCTTCGCGCACGCCGGTGATGTGCTCGTTGTCGGGTGCCGGGTCTCCGGAATCGACCATGGTGTAAAAGTCGTCAGACATGCCGCTCGCAATCTTTCAAAAGGTTTCGAACAAATAGTAGCTCACCGTGCAATGTTTCTCATCTTTCGACAACTTTTCAAAACCTGTTGAAAACTTTGGAAAACGGACGAAAAGTTCTCAACATTGCCAACATGACCTGTTGAAAACTCGATGAAATATCGTGAAAAGTTGCCATGCACCGCTAAATCGAGCTCGGCTTATGGGGGAACCGTGTGAACTGCGCAACCTTTTACCTTTGATTTCTTGACATTTGAACATTGATTTCCCTACAATCTTCAAGCTCACGTGTCTATATCTGCGTCCGCGCCCCCGCGGACACTCGAAATGCAGCAGGAGGAACTTAAGATGAAGCGTACGTATCAGCCTAATAAGCGTAAGCGTGCCAAGACCCATGGCTTCCGTGCCCGTATGGCCACCAAGGGTGGTCGTGCCGTGCTCGCCCGTCGTCGCGCCAAGGGCCGCAAGCGTCTCACTGTCTAGCAGCGATACACACATCTCGCATGAAGACTATTAAGTCTCGGCAAGATTTCGAGCATGTGTTCAGTCAGGGGCGTCGTTTCAGTCACCCTCTGATTCGAATGACCATATGTGAATCGGTTGGCGAAGGCGACTCCGGAAGGGTCGCCTTCGTTGGTGCTAAACGGCTCGGTTGTGCTGTCGTGCGCAACCGTTCTAAGCGTGTGATGCGCGAGGCCGCCCGCAGCTGTGGATTTCCCGTTGCGGGTTATGACATCATCTTGTTCGCAACTCCCAAGACGAGGGTTTCCTCGCCGCAGGAGATGGACAATGCATTGCGTTCGCTTATGAAACGCGCCGGCGTTGCCGGGGAGGAGCGATGAGCAATCACGTTTTGCGACGTGTTGCCATCGCTCCTATTCGCATATATCAACAGGTTATTTCGCCCTTATTGCCTGACGCCTGCATTTATTACCCAACGTGCTCGCAATACGCCGTCCAGGCGATTGAGAAGCACGGTGTTTTGAGAGGCTGCTGGCTTGCCGTGAGGCGCATCGCTCGCTGCAATCCCCTGCACGTCGGCGGTTATGACCCTGTGCCCTAGCGGGCACTCGCTATCGGAGGAAAACTTACATGTGGGATTGGATCGTTAACATCCTTTTCGAGCTGCTCAAGCTCATCCAGACCTTTGCGGTCGACTGGGGCCTGTCCATCATCATCCTGGTGGTCATCATCCGTCTGCTGCTGACGCCGCTTATGCTCAAGTCGACCAAGTCGACGGCTCGCATGCAGGTGTTGCAGCCCAAGATGCTCGAGATCCAGGAGCGCTATGCCGACGATCCCCAGCGTCAGGCCGAGGAAATGCAGAAGTTCTACAGCGAGAACAAGTTCAACCCGATGGCTGGTTGTCTGCCGCTGTTGATTCAGATGCCTGTCCTGTTCGCCCTATTTACGCTGCTGCGTAACCTACCGGACTACTTTAACGACGGCACGTTCTCGTTCTTTAATATTCTGCCCGACCTGACCACCACGCCGAGTGCCTCCTTTGCCGATGGCTTTATGGTCGCGCTGCCTGCGCTGGTCTGCCTGATCCTGTTCGCTGTCCTGACCCTGATTCCGCAGCTCTATATGTCGCGCAACCAGACCGGCCAGCAGGCTCAGAGCATGCGTATGATGGCCGTTGTCATGACGGTCATGATGCTTTGGATGGGCTGGAGCCTTCCCGTTGGTGTTCTGCTGTACTACGACGTCTCGTCTGCTTGGCAGGTTATCCAGCAGATTTTTGTGACGCAGAAGGTCATCGACAAGGCGAAGGCCGATGAGGAGGAGCGCCTTAAGAACGCGCCGCTGCAGGTTGAGGTCACTCGTCGCGAGAAGAAGCCGCGCCCGCACAAGAAGAAGTAGCGGGATATCAATCTTATTTAGGTACCTAACTTTTGGAGTACGTTATGTCTGAAGAGATCATCGAGGATATGCTTGAGGAGGTTGCCCCGCAGGTCGCGGGCGATTATCCCGAGATTGCACAGCGCTACAAGGCTGGTGAAGAGCTGACCGACGAGGAGCTCGACACCATTGCCGATGTCGCGATTTCCATCCTGCGTTCCATCCTTTCGCACTTCGATGCCGCCAACTCTCCTATCGATGAGTATGAGGGCGACGAGGGTGAGTTGATTCTGGATGTAACGGCTCCCGACCTTGCTGTTCTCATTGGCCGTCATGGTCGCACCCTTGATGCCCTTCAGGTTATGTTCTCATTGCTGGTGAGCCGCAAGCTCGGCTTTAGGTATCCGGTTGTAGTGGACGTCGAGGGATACAAGAGCCGCCGTCAGGACAAGGTTGCCTCCATGGCTCAGTCTGCTGCCGAGCGTGCCATCCGCACTCATAAGCGTGTTTCGCTTCCGCCCATGAATGCCTACGAGCGCCGACTGGTTCACATTGTACTTCGTGGCAATGACGCCGTCGATACTCATTCTGAGGGTTCTGACCCCGATCGCCATGTGGTGATTGTTGCTCGATAATCTACTCGAGCTTATGCTAAGGGGACGTGGTTTCCACGTCCCCTTTTTTTGTCAAAAGTTCTCGATACACTGATTTTTGTCAGAAAGGAGCTTTCGTTGTTAGTACTTACTGATCAGCAGGCTGACGAGATGTTGAGTCGTCTAACTTCCTATTGCAAAGAGTATTCCTTGAGCGTAACTGATACTGAGCTGAGGAAATGTATTCAACATTTGGATTTGGTTCTGGAAACAAATAAGACAACCAATCTCACCCGTATTCTTAACATAGAAGATGCTGCGGTACTTCATATCCTCGACTCACTTGTTTTGCTCCCCTATATCAATAAGGCTCCTGAGGGAGCTTTGCTCGATATGGGAACAGGTGCGGGCTTCCCTGGTATTCCGTTAACCATAACCATGCATCGTAAAGCTACTTATATTGACTCTGTTGGTAAGAAGGTTGATGCTGTCAATTCTTTTGTTGATGTTCTTGGATTGAAACATGCTCATGCGGTTCATGATCGCCTTGAAGAATATGCTCGAAGCCATAAGAAGCAGTTTTCTGTCGTAACCGCCCGCGCACTTGCCCCTCTACCGATTCTTGTTGAGTATGCTGCTCCGTTCCTCAAAGACGGAGGGCTATTTGTTATCACCAAGGGTAATCCTTCGGATGAGGAGCTTGCTTCCGGCATGTCAGCAGCTAAGATTTGCGGCTTCACTTTGCTTCTGAATGACGCAATCGATTTGCCTGAGGGCTTGGGCCACAGGGAGTTCATTGTTCTTAAAAAGAGTCATCCGGCATCCGTTTCATTGCCTCGTGCAAATGGCATGGCAAAGAAGAATCCGCTTGCCTAGATGTTTCACGTGAAACATAATGGATACTAACAACTTGCAGTGTTTCACGTGAAACATGGCGGTTGATATCGAATCGGAATGTTTCACGTGAAACATCCTCCGTTTGACAGCTTTAATACACACCAGGAGGGACCGTGGGATTTCGCGACGTTAAGCGTTCTAAGAGCGCAAAAGACACGCGTATCATTGCAATCATCAATCAAAAAGGCGGCGTCGGTAAGTCAACGACGGCTGTGAACCTTGCAGCAGCACTGGGTGAGCAGGGTCGTAAGACACTGATTGTCGATTTTGATCCGCAGGGAAACAGCACCAGTGGATTTGGAATTGAAAAAGAAGACCTTGATCGCTGCATCTATGATGCATTGTTGAATGATGTGCCGGCAGAATCGCTTGTTCTTGATACAAATTGCAAAAAGGTATTCGTAATTCCAGCTACGATTCAGCTTGCAGGTGCCGAAATTGAGCTCGTAAGCGCAATTGCTCGTGAAACCCGCCTCAAAGATTTGCTTGAGCCGATTCAGGACGAGTTCGATTTTATTTTCATTGACTGTCCTCCTTCGCTCGGCCTGCTTACTATCAATGCCTTGACCGCAGCAGACAGCGTTTTGATTCCGATCCAGTGCGAGTACTATGCACTCGAGGGCGTTACGAAGCTGCTAGAGTCAATGAAGATGGTCAAATCACGTCTGAACAAGGGCTTAGACACCTATGGTGTGCTTATGACCATGTATGACTCGCGTACTTCTCTATCGAATCAGGTTGTTGAGGAGGTTCAATCATACTTTGGTGATAAGGCATTTAAGACACTAATCCCCCGTACGGTTAAAATCTCCGAAGCTCCGTCTTTTGGAGAACCGGTAATTACCTATGCACCTCAAAATAAGGGTGCAAAAGCGTATATGAACCTTGCAAAAGAGGTGATCAAGCGTGCCTAGTGTAAAGAAACGTGGCGGATTGGGACGTGGACTCAATGCTTTGGTCTCAGAGGCCGAGTATGAGACCGGTGGTTCTGCTGTATCTGCTTCAAATGCCGCATCTGTAACAAAACTACCTATTGAGGATATCGTTCCCAACCCTAATCAACCGCGAATTCATTTTAATGAAACTGAACTTCGCGAGTTGAGCGAGTCAATCCAAGAGCATGGCGTTTTGCAGCCGCTCTTGGTTCGCAAGCATGGAAACGGCTATGAGATTATCGCTGGTGAGCGTCGTTACCAGGCGTCAAAGCTTGCTGGTCTTGAGGAGCTGCCTGTCATCATTAAAGATGTTAATGATGAAGAGATGCTGGCTCTTGCTCTTATCGAAAACCTTCAGCGTTCTGATCTGAATCCCGTCGAAGAGGCTAAGGGCTATCGCCAGCTCATTGATGCCAGCGGTATGACCCAGGAGGCATTGTCGAAGGCAGTAAGCAAATCACGCTCTGCAATTACAAATTCGTTGCGCCTTCTCGATCTCCCTGAAGTAGTTCAGCAGATGATTTTTGAGGGTAAACTTACTGCTGGTCATGCACGTGCGATTCTTGCAGTTCCCTATGAGGATGCTCGAATTCGACTTGCAGAAAAGGTTGTTGCAGAGGGCCTTTCCGTAAGAGCGACAGAAAATCTTGCTCCATTGTTTTCTGCCGGAGAGACGCCTAAGACGCCGAGGCCTGCAACGCCTCAGTCTTTTAAAAAGGCTGCCCGTGTGCTTCGCCAGGTATTTAATACCAACGTGCGTGTGAAGAGCTCGCGTGGAAAGAATAAGATTGAAATTGAGTTTAAAGACGAAGAAGAGCTTTCTCGTATTCTTGGTGAAATGATTCAGTTTGATCAAGGGGGCCAAGATGAGGAATAAGATTTTTACTGCGATTGCATTGGCGACGACTATCGCTGCTGGTGCCTTTGCTGGCTATAAGATCGCGACAGACGATGAACTTCGAGGTCGTTTGCTTCGTGGCGCGCAAGATATCGTTGATACGTCCAAGAAGAAAATGGATGTTATGACAGAAGATGTTGCCATGCGCACTGCTCAGGTAACGAAAAATCCTAAGATTAATCAAGGTTGGGTTAGCAACCAATGGGAAAATGTAGGCTATTAGGTACCTAACAATTACCCTGCATATTTTAAGGGGCCCTTGTCTGATTCATGAGACAAGGGCCCCTTATTTTGTCCGTAAAAAATGGGAAAGGTAGCAGCTGCTCCAAAATTGAGGTCAATAAATGAAACGGCCCCGGTTGCATATCCTGCAACCGGGGCCGTTCGATGTTTCACATGAAACGTTTTGGAGTGCGACTCCCCTATGCGTTCTTCTGAACTTTAAAGCGCTGTTTCAGCTGTCCGCAAGCGGCGTCAATATCGTTACCACGGGAGTTACGAATCGTGGTCTCGATGCCACGGGACTCAAGACGACGCTGAAGATCCTCAACCTTATGAATCGGCGACGGCTTGAGCGGGCTGCCCTCGATGTCGTTAAGTTGAATCAGGTTAACGTGGCACAGCGTTCCCTCGCAGAAGTCGCAGAGTGCCTGCATCTCGGGATTCGTATCGTTGATGCCTTCGATCATGGCATACTCATAGGTCGGGCGGCGGCCAGTCTTCTCGGTGTAGAGCTGAAGCGCCTCGTGAAGGCGAAGCAGCGTGTACTTCTTAACACCGGGCATGAGCTTATTGCGCGTCGATTGGATGGCGGAATGCAGGGAAACGGCAAGCGTGAACTGCTCGGGAATATCGGCAAATTTGCGAATACCGGGAATAACGCCGCTGGTAGAGACGGTGAGGTGACGAGCGCCGATACCGATGCCATCGGGGTCGTTGAGGATACGCAATGCCTTGAGAACCTCGTCGTAGTTGGCAAACGGCTCGCCCTGGCCCATGAAGACAACGCTTGTGGCACGCTCGCCAAAGTCGTTGGATACATGAAGCACCTGGTCGACGATCTCTTGAGCAGTCAGAGAGCGCTTGAGGCCGTTGAGACCGGTAGCGCAAAAGGCACAGCCCATGCCGCAGCCTGCCTGGGTGGAAACGCAGACGGAAAGCTTGTTACGACGGGGCATACCGACAGTTTCAACGGAAATGCCGTCGTGGTACTCGAGCAGATACTTGCGAGAGCCATCTTTAGAAACCTGCTTGGTGAGTTCAGTCGGCGTATCAAAGGCAAACGCCTCTTTAAGCTGCTCGCGGAAAGCCTTGGGAAGGTTGGTCATATCGTCAAACGAACAAACGTTCTTCTCAAAGACCCATTCGATGAGCTGCTTCGCGCGGAAGGCGGGCTGGCCAAGTTCGGCCACGAGCTCGCGAATATCGTTTTGGCTCAAGTCGCGAATGTCCTGAGATTTAGTCCTGGGATTCATGGAAGCCTTTCGATTTTGGGGAAACGTAGAGGGTATCGCTACAATATGGTATCAGCTGCAGAAATTATAGAGGAGGAGTCTGCCCATGCCGGGTAAAAGCCTAGAGAACATGCACGTAGCGGTCTTGGCGGGCGGTCATTCCGCCGAGCGCGAGATCTCGCTCGATTCGGGAAAGAACGTTGTGGTGGCGCTGAAGGAAGCCGGCTACACCTCGGTGGAGCTGCTTGACACGGCCGCTGATGACTTTATGGTAACCATGGCGACCGGCGGATTCGATGTGGCATTTATCGCCATGCACGGCGCCGGCGGTGAGGATGGCGCCATGCAGGGTGCCATGGAGACCCTGGGTATCCCCTACACGGCCTCGGGCGTGCTTGCCAGCGCCTGCGGTGCCGACAAGGAGGTCTCTAAGCTCCTGTACGCCAAGGCGGGCATTCCCATTGCCCCCGGCCTCGCGCTCGAGGTGGGCGATAAAGTCGATATCGATCATATCGTCGAGGTTTGTGGCGAGCGTTGCTTTGTGAAGCCGGCCGTCAACGGTTCCAGCTATGGCATTTCCCTGGTCCATGAGCCCTCCGAGCTGCCCGCGGCAATCGCCAAGGCGTTTGAGTATGGCGACAAAGTGCTGGTCGAGAAGTGCATCGAGGGTACCGAGATCACCGTCGGCGTATACGGCGAAGATGACGTGCGCGCCCTGCCGATTGTCGAGATTCGTAAGCCCGAGGACTGCGAGTTCTACGATCTGGACGTGAAGTATGTCGACCCTACGGATATCCATCGCATTCCGGCGCAGATTTCAACCGAGAATTACGCTCGCGCTCAGGAACTTGCCTGTGCCGCTCACAAGGCCCTCGGTTGCCTGGGTATCTCGCGCAGCGACTTTATTGTGAGCGAGGACGGCCCCGTTATCCTCGAGACCAATACCATTCCCGGCATGACCGATACGTCGCTGTATCCGGATGAGATCCGCCACACCGACGACATGACGTTCCCGCAGGTCTGTGACAGCCTGATCCGTATGGGCCTTCGTCGAGCGGGCATTGCATGCTAATCGAGGACGCGGTTTCGTCAGGAACGCCGCAGTTTGTCATCGACTCCTATGCCACGCTTGCCGACCGCGCCAAAACGCAGTCCTTCGGCCTTATCGAGGAAGATGTGATTATCCTCGATACCGAGACCACGGGTCTTTCGGTGCAGGACAACGAGCTGATCGAGATCTCGGCGGCCCGTCTTTCGGGCCGCGAGGTCATCGACCGCTTCGATACCTTCGTGCATCCCAGGCAGCTGATTCCCGCCGAGATTACCGAGCTCACGAGCATTACAAATGCCGATGTTGCAGATGCCCCGTCGGCGGTTGAGGCCGTCGCCGCTCTCGCCGATTTTGTCGGTGGCTGCCCGGTGATCGCACACAACGCCACGTTCGACCGCTCGTTTATCGAGTCGGTCAAAGGCGGCGTCAACGTGAGCGATATTTGGATCGATTCGCTGGCGCTGTCGCGCATCGCGCTTCCGCGCTTGGCCTCGCACAAGCTGTCTTTTATGGCCGATCTGTTTGGCTGTGACTCGGTGTCACACCGTGCCAATGCCGACGTCGACGCCCTGTGTGGCGTATGGCGCGTGTTGCTCGTGGCGCTCACCGACTTGCCCCAGGGCCTCATGGCGCGCCTAGCCGACATGCATCCGGACGTGCCTTGGTCCTATCGCCCTATCTTCTCGTTCTTGGCAGGGCAGAACCCTGGTTCTATCTTCTCTCTCAGCGCCGCTCGTGCTGACGTTCTCAAGGCCGATCGCGCCGACGATCGGGTGGACGCCGATGAACTGCCGGTACTCAAGATGCCGAGTCATGAGGAGATTGAGGCAGACTATGCGCCAGGTGGCCTGGTCAATCGCATGTATCCCACCTACGAGCCGCGTGATGAGCAGATCGCGATGGCGCTCGAGGTCCGCGATGCGCTGGTCACGGGCACTCATCGAGTAATTGAGGCAGGCACAGGCGTCGGCAAATCGATGGCCTATCTGGTGCCTTTTGCCGAGGCAGCACGCCGTAACAACATCACGGTTGGTATTGCGACCAAATCGAACAATCTTGCCGACCAGCTCATGTACCATGAGCTGCCAAAACTTGCCGAGCAACTGAACGGTGGTCTGTCGTTTTGCGCTCTCAAGGGGTATGACCACTATCCGTGTCTGCGCAAGCTTGAGCGCATGAGCCGCGGCCAGGTCGAGATTACCACCAAGCGCGATCCGGCGGATACGCTCACGGCGGTCGCGGTCATTATGGCGTACGTCTGCCAATCGGCCGATGGCGACCTCGACTCGCTCGGCATTCGGTGGCGCAGCGTCAACCGCCCCGACTTTACGACGGCCTCGCGCGAGTGTGCTCGCCGCCTCTGCCCGTTTTTCCCTGATAAATGTTTGGTCCACGGCGCTCGCCGTCGTGCGGCGCATGCCGATGTGGTGGTCACCAACCATTCCCTGCTGTTCCGCAATGTCGCGGCCGAGGGCAGGATTTTACCTCCGATTCGTCATTGGGTAATCGACGAGGCCCATTCCATCGAGCGCGAGGCGCGCCGCCAGTGGGCGCGCGTGGTGTCGGCGGACGAATCACGCGTCCTGTTCGAGCGCCTGGGTGGCTCGAGCACCGGCGCACTAAGCCAGGTTTCCCGTGATTTGGCAACCTCCGAGGGCTCTACGCTCTATCTGGGCCTTACTGCCAAGGCGACGTCGACGGTTGCCCGCGCGAGCATGGCAATCGCCGACGTGTTCGATGGCGTTCGCGAGCTCGGCCGCCGTGCGCGTGGGGGTTATGACAATGCCAATCTATGGATTGGCCCCGAGCTGCGCGAATCAGACGACTGGCATGATTTCTTACAGTCGGCCTACACTGGCATCGACGCATTGGAACAAGCTGACAAGAGCGTCGACGCGCTGGTGCAAGCCGTCGCCGCCGACAAGCCCGAGGTTGTTGTCGACCTGGGTGATATCTCGCGCCGCCTGCACGAGCTGGCCGAGAACCTCAAACTCATCATTGATGGCACCGATGAACACTACGTGTATTCGCTGCAGGTCAATCGCAGACTTCGTGCCGGCGGAGAGTCGATGACCGCAGAGCGCATCGACATTGGCGAGGCCTTGGCAACCGAGTGGCTACCCGAGGTTCACACGGCTATCTTTGCCTCGGCGACCATGACGGTGTCCAAAAGCTTTGAGCACTTTAACCATGCGGTCGGCCTTGATCGCATCGGTGCTTCAACGTCGTCATCGCTGCACTTGGATTCGAGCTACGACTTCGATTCGAACATGGCTGTAGTCGTTGCGGGCGATATCCCCGATCCGCGCGATCGTGAGAGCTATCTTACGGCGCTCGAGCGCGTACTGGTCGACGCCCATCTTGCCATGGGCGGATCGGTGCTCACGTTGTTCACCAATCGGCGCGACATGGAGGACCTATACGCCCGCGTTGAGCCCAAGATGGCCCGTGCGGGTCTGGAGCTCAACTGCCAGCAGCGCAACTCATCTCCTCGTCGCCTGCGCGACCGGTTTATCAACGAACCGACCTCGTCGCTTTTTGCGCTCAAGGCCTTCTGGGAGGGGTTTGATGCCAGCGGCGAGACGCTGCGCTGCGTCATCATTCCCAAGTTGCCGTTCTCAAGCCCCACGGACCCGCTCTCGTGCGAGCGCAACCTGCGCGAAGACCGCGCATGGGCGCGCTATTCGCTGCCCGAGGCGGTGCTCGAGGTTAAGCAGGCCGCGGGGCGTTTGATTCGCTCGTCGACCGATAGCGGTGTGCTGATCTTGGCGGATCCTCGCCTGGTGACGAGGGGCTATGGCAAGAAGTTCTTAACGTCGCTGCCCACGAGCTCCTACCAGCGCATCGAATCGGCGCAGATCGGGCACTATCTACAGCTGTGGCGTGCACGCCACGAGCGGCGGCGCTAAAGCGGACAGACGAGGGTTTTTGCCATATCGCACAGACGCTTTGACAGGGCGGGGTCATCCAAGATGCGGATGGCTCCGCCCGCTGCGATTATCTGGCTCAGCAGCCAACGCTCGGAGCCGTAATGCACGGTTACCGTTGCCATGTCTGTCCCGCTGCGCTCGATGAGGGTGATGCCGGCCCAGTCCAGATGCTCCGCCATATCGAATGGCATCAAGAGCTTTGCGCTACGCTGCGTCCGGGCAAGGGAATCGTGGAGGGATGCAACGTCCGGTACGTGAGGCACGACGGAGTCTTCCGTCAAGGCGAGTCCCTCGATTTTATCCATGCGATAGGTGCGCTGCTCATCGACCGCGATGTCCCAGGCAATCAGGTATGTTTGGTCGCCGTTTGCCGTAATGCGCAAGGGGTCGACCAGACGCTCGCGTGGCCGTGCATCGTCCATCGAGCGATACGAGATGCGGCAGCGAACGCCGTCCTGAATGGCGCAGCTCAGCTGCTGCCAGTGCGACCCGTGGCTGACGGTGTCAGAGACGCGCTGGTTATAGCCGAGCTCTTCGGGTAGAAGAGCGTGTCGAATTCGAGCCGCCGCCTGGGGCTCGATCCCCAACGATTCAAGTTCGTGGTTGAGCACAGCGCCCTCGGCGGCACTCAGACGCAGCGGTAGCACACGCCCAGCGTCACCGGTGAGGACCACACGCTCGCCGTGGCATTCGCAGATGATGCGCGCACCCGATTCTCGGTCCGCGAGCGTCGAGACGATCTCGAGAATCTCGTCGAGCGACACTCCTGTGATGTCAAAGCGACTGCAAATCTCAGTTCGTGTCATGCCGCTCTCGCCGGCGGCGTAGAGGGCCTCAATGATGTCGATGGCGCGCGAGAGTCTCTGCTCGCTGGTGAGTTTACGCACGGGCATACTCGTGCACCGTCCTTTCAATGAGGTGGTTCCACGCCTGCTTGAGCGATTTGGGGGCCATGGGCCTCATGCCGTCCATAGCGTGGGCCATGCAAAATGAGGCGGCGGCTTCAAGGTCGCGCACGTCAACGGTCCAGGTCCATCCCGCATCGGTGTGTGCGAGCTCACCTCGCCCGCGCGTGAGGCCGTTGATCATATCGATCTGCGCCTGCGGGGCGAACGAGAACGTGGCTGCAACGGGCGGTCGGTCGGCAAAATCGAATTCAAAGAACAGGTAGTCGTTGAGGTTGAAGTCCGCAGGGATGGTGTAGGCCTTCGAAGGACGCCAAGCGCGAACGATACGGTCGCAGCGGAATGTCCTGATGTCGTCGGTGGCATTGTCGAGGCCGCAGAAGTACGCCACGCCCTCGCGCTCGAACATGCCGTAGACGCAGACGGTACGCTCTTTTTGCCCACCGCGTCCGTTCTGATATAAAAATCGCAGCGCGCATCGCTCGGCAAAGGCGCTCCATACCGCATCGACGGTGGGAGAGCGGCGGATCGGTGCTTCGTCCACCGCAGATATGCCGGTGAGGTAGGCAATTTTGGAGCGAATGTCGGCAAGCGGCGCGGCAAAGGTGGAAGAGCCGGCCGCTATTGTCTGGTCGATAGCGTTGAGCAGGATATCGGCGTCGTCTGCGGTGATGAGGCCGCCTGCCGCAAACGTGTGCTCGCGGTCGATTGTCCACGAGCTTTCCTCGGTCTCCTGCGCACCGGCGGGGCGAACCTCCTTGATTAAGATGCCACGCTCGAGCAGTTTGTCACGATCGCGCCGAAACTTGCGCTTATCCGAGTCGATGTTGCCCGAGCCATATCCCAGGTCAGAATCCAAGACGATCTGCTCGGTCGTCAGCGGTTCGGGGGAGCTGTTGAGCACAAAGAAAAGATTGAGGATGCGCTGGGCCGTTTTATCGAAACTGGGCTCCGAATTCCCCTTTTTAATTGTCGCGGTCGCGTCGCTTGCCGTCATAGAGTCCTCGCATGAGAAGGTGGTTTGCTGCCATGATTTTAGTCCGATATGGAGATTAGGCTATATCCTTGTCCGCTCGGGGCGTTAAGATGGCCCGAATTCGGTCGTTTGCGCTCGCTCGGGGTATACTTTCGACTATATACGGTTCTAATGTGCATGCATTGGGCCTATTTGTCGGATTATGGATGTGGAGCGCACATGGCGAACACCCAGAACTATATTAACCACCTGCTGCAGAACACCGGCATCACGCCGGCATGCAGCGAAGAAGAGCGCTTGGCTGCCGAGGATATCGCTCAGATCTTCCGCAACCACGGCTTTGATCCCGAGGTTCAGGAGTTCAATGCCCCGGCGCCCAGCAGGTTGGCATTTGCCGTTACCGGTATTCTTGCGTTTGCCGGCGCCCTGCTGATGGGCATCGGCGGCGGCATCGGCTTGGTCGGCACCTTGCTGGCCATTGTCGGCGCCGTTCTTTACGTGCTCGAGCGCACGGGCCACCCCGTGGTTTCACGCCTGGGCAAGACGGGCGTGAGCCAAAATGTCATCGCCTACCACAAGGCCTCGGGCCCGCTCGCGTCTCCGCGCAACCGCCCGGTGGTCGTTGTCGCACACTACGACTCTCCCCGTGCCGAGCTGCTCGCCCGCGAGCCCTATGCTTCGTATCGTGCGCTCATCGCCAAGCTGTTGCCCGTTGCCACGGTTGCCCCTGCTGCCGTTGCCATCTTGCGTATCCTGCCGCTCCCCGGCGCGCTCAAGGTTCTGCTGTGGATTGTCGCGATCCTCGCTTCCCTCGTTGCGCTCGCCAACGCGGCAAACATCATTTCTAACCGTTTTGTGCTTCCCTATACGTCCGGCGCAGTGTGCAACAAGTCTTCTGTCGCCGCTATGCTCGGCGTTATGGACAACGTTGCTCCCTTCCAGGGCGAAAACGAGTTTCCCGACGATGTTCCGTTCGATACCTATTTTGGGGAGCAGAAGCGTCGTGCCGAGGAGATGGCGCGCGCAGCAGCGGAGTATGCCGCGGCCCAACAGCAAAACGACTACGGCAACACCATCGAGTATGAAGAGCCTACCTACGCCGAGGACGAGTTCGGTCAGCCGATTGCTCCCGACGCTCAGACCGAGCCCGAACAGGGCGAGGCTTTCGACGAGCAGATCGAGGGCGTTGAGGGTGCGTCTGCCGACGAGACGCTGATTGGCGCCATCGTGCCCGAGGATCAGAATCAGGCTGTCCAGGCCGAAGAATTCAATGACGAGGTTTCCGCTGCCGAGCCGGCGGAGGAGCCTGTCGCGGCCGAGCCCGAGCCCAAGCTCTATCGCAATGCCGCCGGCAACATCCGCTTTGGTTCGGATGCCATCCGTGCGCTCGGGATGCTTCCCGAGTCCTGCACGCTCGATTACGAGGAGGGCGAGGAGCCGACGTTTGAGCCCGAGCCTGCCCCCGTCGTGACTGCACCTGCGCCCGCCGTCACCGTGGATGATGAGTCTGCCGCGGTTACCGCTGCCGTTGCCGAGCCCGAGGCGGTGTCCGCGATCGATCCCGCGGCAGGACTGGACATTTTGGCCCCCGCCGCGCCGGCGCAAGACGTTGCGGACGAGCCTGACGACGATTACGTTGAACAGCCGAGGCGCGTGTCTTACGAGAGCGATACTGATTTTTCGGCCGAGATTCCCGCGGCAACGCCCCATGCCGATATTGCATCCGCGTTCTCTTCGATTGGCGCCAGTGCTTCCAACTTCTTTAAGGGTGCGCTTGCAAAGGGCAAGAAATTTGTCGACGATTTCGAGGAGAAGCGCGCTGCCGCACGCGAGGCTGCCGAGCAGGAGGCTATCGCTCAGCAGCAGGCAGCCGAGGCGGCACGTGAGCGCGCGGCGCAAGAGCTCGAGCAGAACGAGGCTATGCAGTCCGTGCCCGTCGACGCTGCCGAAGCTACAACGTCCTTTGAGTCCCAGCAACCGGCGTCCACGGATGTTGTTGAGGCGACGACGTCTTTCGAGGCTCAGCAGCACGTCGATAGCACCATGTCGTTTGATGCCGCGCAGTTCGATTCCACGATAACGTTTGAAAAGCAAGGCACCGCGATTGCCGAGCCCCTTCCTGTTTCCGATGAGCAGGGCGACGCGGCAGACGATGACGAGCCCATTGATGCTGCCGAAATTCAGGATGCTGCCGAGGACGAGTCCGTCGAGGTCAACTCTGACGAAGAGCAATACGCGGCAGCCGATCAAGGTGATTCGGCCGAGGTCGAGCAGGAGGAGGTGCCTGCGGTTTCCGAGACTCCCGAGACGGATGAGTCGAGGCCTTACTCCACGCAGATTTTCACCATGCCGACCCCGAGTGGTTCCGGTGCCACGGTTGCCAATGTCGCTCCCACCCAGGACGAAACGGTCGATTCCCTTATGGCCCAGATTTCCTCCCAAGCATCGCCGCGTCCGCAGATGAATGTTCCCGATCCGGCGTCGGCACCGTCGCCTGCACCCTCCTCGTCTCCGCTGGCTTCGGTCCCCGATCCGTCGCTGCCGTCGATGAAGCAGACAAACGTTGCGTCTCGCACGTCGCTGTTCGACCTTCCCGATCCCTCCGCACAGGTCAACGACCCCTTTGCTACCGCCCAGGGTCCCGAACCCACATCGGCACCCGTTGCGCCTCCTATGCCCGTTGCGTCGGGCGCACAGCCGATCGAGACCATTTCGGCTCCCGCCCCTGCGGCACCCAAGTCTCGCAAGCGCGGCCTGGGCGGCCTGTTCGGTCGTAAAAAGAAAAACGAACAGGACAGCATGAGTGACTGGCTGGGCGTCGAAGACGATTACGATGCCAAGAAGTCCGGTCGCGGCATCGGTTCGTGGGATAATTTCGAGGACGATAACGATGGCTGGAAGGGCGGCGCTACGTCTTCCGACGGCGCTTCTTCCGAAGATATGCTCTCGGCTGTTGCCTCTATGGGTGACGATGAGCTGCTCGGTCACGATATCTGGTTTGTGGCAACGGGCGCCTCGGATTGTGATGGCGCCGGTGTGAAGGCCTTCTTGGCTTCGCATCGCGATAAGCTCCGCGGCGTATTCTTCATCAATCTTGAATCCGTCGGCGCCGGTAGGCTTTCGGTGGTGACGGTTGAGGGCGAACAGCAGCTGCTCAAGGGCGATCGCCGCATCATGAACCTGGTCAGCAAGGTGTGCAAGTCGTTCCATGTCGATTGTGGCGCGCTCGAGATGCCCTATGCCAAGACCGATGCCTATGCCGCGCTCGAGGCGAGCCGCCGAGCCCTCACCATCGCCGGCGTGGACGGCACGCGCCTGGCTTGTGCTCGTACCGAGGACGACCTGCCCCACAATGTCAACCCGACGAACATTGCCACGGTATCCGAGGTCGTGACCGAGGTTATCCGCCGTTCGTAGACGGAGCTCTAAGGAGTCAACGTGTTTTCGTATATTAAGCGCCATTGGCCTGTCTACGTGATTTTGACCTTGATTGCCATTGCGTTGGGGTTTGGAGCCGCCTATATCGTGGGCGCGAAGGGCTCGACCCCCGCCTCCGCAATCAGCGAAGAGGTGGAGCAAGAACAGAGCACGGGTGCCGATGGGATTCCTGAGTCCGAGCAAGCAATCGTTGATGGTGGATCTTCGTCTGCAGAGTAGATACAGCGATTTAAATGATTGAAAGCGGGCGAGCCGGGGGACTGGCTCCCCC
>NZ_QRLE01000024.1:27522-31266 GCF_003473055.1 Collinsella sp. AM13-34
CTGGCTCGCCCGCTTTTTCATCGCGCTAGCGCTTCTTTGGGATTGACCTAAGGCGAGCGAACCATAGGGCTGCGGCACCCGAGGTCAGGAGCGCGGTGATGCAAGCGGCGATGGGAGCTGATCCTGTTGCCGGTAGGTCCTGCGGTAGGGTACAGCGTTGAATGACACGGTCCTCGTCATGTGACTCAAGTATATCGCCGCCGCCGTTGCGGCAAAGATCGACGCGTGCGCTGTTGGTGAGTGCAGTTTGGGGTGTGTAAGCCGACGTTGCCTGCATGTGCACGACTGCGCCCCGAGCATCTGTGCCAAGGATTGCTTTGGCATCGTCAAGGTCGTCGTGCTCATCTTTGAGATCATCGCGGGTCCAAGAATCCGTATCGCTTCGAGTCGTAAAGTCGGCGGCTACCGCACCGTATTCAATGCGAATGCCCGTTACGACGGTATTGGATGCAAGGTCGAGTTCTTTCGCCTCGAGTGTGGCGGATTCCGTGGTCGAGACATCCGCCTTCCAGAGGTGCCAGCCGTCGTAATCGACGAGGCGGCAATCTTCACCCAGACTCTCTTTTACTTCGTCGGACTCAAGCCAAGGATTTTCGTGCCCATCGTCAAGCGTCGCGTTTGCCGGCTCATCGACGTCTGTCGAGTCCAACGGCGTCGTGCGATACCACACGTTGCACAGACCGTTGAGGTCGCCGATGGCGACGGGGGTTTCGATTGAGACGAATCTCGCCGTATCGTCCTCGGCACACTCAAGATCATCGGTAATTGTGAACTCATCAACCCAGGTAGCTGAATCGTTTCGAGCGTCGATGGTATAGGAGAAAAGACCGTCCGTATTGGTTTGCGTTGCGGCGCGATTTTTACCATCGCCGTTGGCCAGCAGACCCTTCCCGATAGGTTGGACAAGCTCCTGACGCTTGTCGACCTGTCCTTTGATCTCGATGGGCGCATCCTTCATCGCGACGGATTGGACTTCTCCCGTATCCTTTATTTCAAACGTTATCTCCTCGGCAAGGTCATAGGTCCGCGGAGACATCATTTCGCGCAACGAGTAGGTGCCGGGTGCAAGATGTTCGACGCGGTGCGGCTTGTCGGATGAGGTCCAGGAGTCTATTTCGGTTTTATCGGGACCATATAAGGTGAGTTGTGCGCCTTTCACTTCCTGCTCTCCGCTTGCATCGACCTTGGAGATATCAACCTTGGTGTAATTGTCGGATACGTTAAGCCGTGCTTCTACAACGGGTGTTTTCTGGTCGGCATAAGCGAGGTCTACGATATGGGGCGTCCGGTCGAGTAAGAAGCCTGCCGGCGCTTGAGTCTCGACAACCTCGTAGCGTGCGGTGCCAGATCCCAGCGGGAGGTCGTCCGCGCGTGCTTCTCCAGTTTCATCAGTTGTGACGGTAGCGACAGTCTCACCGTCGAGCGCGGCAATGCTACCGTCGGGGCGCACGATATCACCCGAGGCACGGATCTCAAAGATGGCGCCCGCGAGGCTGCTGCCGTCTACGACATCGGTTTTAACGATCCTGATGTTTCCGGTCGCGGCGTGGTCATAATACGAGGCGATTGCAACGGGCGTTAGGTTCATGTCGGCGGGTATGTTTACCTCGATCTCTTTGCCGACAAGATAGGGCTCTTTGGCCGAGGTTTCGCGTACATAATAGGTGCCCGGCACGAGCGATTCGGGCAGTGTGACGGTCCCGGTCGCGTCAGTCGTAAAGGTGTCCATTACGTTATGTGCTGGATGCCAGCAAGTTTGTGAGACAGGTTTGTGATTGCTGTCGAGGAGTTGGAAGGTGAATCCGGCTAGGGGAACAGAAGCGCCTGTTTGGGCATCGCGTTTTACAATCTGGAGATGCGTCGACAGAGCGTGGTTGTCCACGATATATTGAAGCTCGGCGCCGTCGGAAATCTGATTGGCCTCGACGGTCCATTCCCCTGCACGTTTAAAACCCTCTGGGACGGTTTCCGGAACCTCACGAACCGTGTAGCCGGCGCGGTCGTATGGGATGGCTCCGTGGACACCGGCGGGTCGCTTGCCTGCGCCAAACCATGCTTCGGGCTGATCTTTGGTGGAGGCAAAGCCATAGATGTTTGTGGTCAGTGTGCCAACAACCTGCTGAGAGCTGTTACTGACAACCTCAAAGACAACATCTCCTGCCGGCTGCTCCAGGCCGGATTGATCGCTATTGCCGTAGTCCTTGAATTTTGAAATCTCAAGGTCAAACGCAATGGGGATATCGGAAACGCGAGATTCGATCTCGACCACGCCTGAATCGCCGAGTTGGTCGGCTCCAACGGTGTAAGACCAACTGTCACCGGAGGGCAAATAGCCCTCGGGCGCCTTCGATTCATAGATGGTAAAGGTTCCCAGGGGGACATCGGTGAGGGTGGCCCGACCGCTTTCGTCAGTCGTGAGAATTTGCGACCATCCAGGGGTTGATTGCGACACACACGTGAACTCTGCTCCTGCGAGTGAAGATCCCACCTGGGGGCCGGCATTCGTCGCGGCATCGAGTTTTACGACATGCAGGGTGATGGCGCCGGGTTGTTCATCGATGGCGACCTGCCCGCCGTCATTCCCCGTGGTAAAGGCAACGCGATCGGGGCGGGGGACATAGCCGGCCGGCGCCTTCGTTTCAACTAGGTAGTATGCCGTGTTGGGTAGGAGTGTTGCCTGTGCTCGACCGTTGCCGTCCATCTGGATGGTGCCGACACATGCGTCGCTGGCGCTCTCAAAAATATCGAATGTTGCCCCGGTAAACTGATAGGTATTGTTTCCGCTGGTAATAACAGTGTTCGCAGACTGCTTTTGGAAGGAAACAGAGACCGCTGGCAGTACATAGAGCATGTCTTGACGTCTGCTGCCGCCCGATACGGTTCCTAGATAGCGCCGCGCGCGGTGCGGAGCGGCTTTGATGCTTCCTGATTTTGCGCTGTCGTGGAGCCACCGCGCAGCCGCCACGACTTCATTGTCGGCGGTAAAGTGCCCGCTCTTGGTTTTGCCCTGAGCGGTCGTGTAGGAGTAGGTGCCGTCGACATGGGTAGTGCCGTTGAGCATCCATACGGCAAGCTGGGTGGCGGCGCGGGCGCGATCGGGTGAAAGATGGTAACCGCCAAACGACGCGGCGGTAGGATATCCGTGACAAACGATTGCTGCGAACTCGTCGTCGAGCCACACCCAGCCTTGATCAAAGTTGAGCCATGGGCCGCCCGGCTTGGTGGGGCCGGGACGCTCCTGGTTCATGCAGTAGGCAATCGAGGCGTCTTGAGCTTCATACTTGCCGATAAAGAAGGGCCCACAATTATCGCTGATAGTGCGGAAGCCGAGCTGGTCGTAGCCATCGACGGCAAATGCGGCTCCCGGTGCCAGGCAGCCGAAAAGCAGGAAGAGGAGCAGGAGCAGCGGACCTGTTGCGATTGCGCTGTGGACAGAGTGCGTGGGTGCGTTGGACATGGCTGCTCCTTATCCCTCGTGCGCCGCACGGGGAGGCTGCGACGCGTAGGATGAGGCTACCCCCGAGGTTCATGCGGGTAAGTACCGGAGCCTGACCAAAAGCTTGCCCAATTCCTGACAAATTGAGCTCAAATACAACAATCAAGCAAAAGCGCAGGTAGAAGATAAGGTGAACAGGAAGTCAAAGGTCCTCGTCTCCACAATTGACGCGATTTTCAAACGAATCTCCACAGCTAAAACAAGAATCGGGTTGATTTCCGATCTCAGCCGAACACATTGAGCAAATA